>NZ_JBNNVQ010000278.1:0-1009 GCF_050280625.1 Pseudomonas sp. NPDC089569 | reverse complement strand
CTTGGTCCGCGCCTTCGTCACCAACGGCAGGCAGGGCATCAATTACCATCGCGGCGTCTGGCACCACCCGGTGCTGACGATCGAAAAGCGGGATGACTTCCTGGTGGTTGATCGCAGTGGCACTGGCAATAACTGCGATGAGCATTTCTTCAAAGAGGATGAGCGTTTGATCCTCGCCCCCCACCAATAAGAGAAGGTCCGATCACTCGAAAACAAGAGTGACGGGCGTGAGGTAAAGACTGTGGAAGCACATCTGTTGGAATGGCTGAACCTGAGCGTGCGCTGGGTTCATATGATTACCGGTGTGGCCTGGATCGGCGCATCGTTCTACTTCGTCTGGCTGGAAAACAACCTCAACCGGGTCAATCCGAAAAGTGGTCTGGCCGGCGACTTGTGGGCGATCCACGGCGGCGGCATCTATCACCTGGAAAAATACAAACTGGCCCCACCGACCATGCCGGACAACCTGCACTGGTTCAAATGGGAAGCCTACTTCACCTGGATGTCGGGGATCGCGCTGCTGTGCGTGGTGTTCTACTCCAACCCGACGCTCTACCTGCTGGCACCGGGCAGCACCCTGAGCGGTCCTGAAGGCGTGGCCATCGGTCTGGGCTCGCTGTTCGTCGGCTGGTTCGTCTACTCCTTCCTCTGCGACTCTGCCCTGGGCAAACGCCCTGCCTTGCTGGGCGGCATCCTGTTCGTGCTGATCATTGGCGCCGCTTATGGCTTAAGCACCGTGTTCAGCGGTCGTGGCACCTACCTGCACGTCGGTGCGCTCATCGGCACCATCATGGTCGGCAACGTGTTCCGCATCATCATGCCGGCGCAGCGTGCACTGGTCGCGGCGATCGCCGAAAACCGCACGCCCGATCCGGCGCTGCCGGCCAAAGGCCTGCTGCGTTCGCGTCACAACATGCAAAGCTCGCTGACCGGTTCCAGCGTCAGCCAGTATCGCGAAGACAATGAGTTGATCGAGATCCTGCTGCGCGGCACCTTGCATGAACGCACC
>NZ_JBNNVQ010000277.1:0-1055 GCF_050280625.1 Pseudomonas sp. NPDC089569 | reverse complement strand
AGTCATCCAGAACGATTGCGTGTACATGAAGGTTTTGTAGTAGAAGCCCGGTGGCATCAGCTTGCCGCCGACCTTGCCGAGAATCCCCATCATGTCGTTGTTCACGCTCGGCCAGCCGTTGGTGCTGGTGGCGACCAGGCCCTGGTACAGCGCTTGTTGTGTGGCGCGTACGTTCGGGATCTGGGTGGCTTCGGTGGCGCCGATCTGCAGCACCGCGTTCGGCTCTTCGGCACCGGCAGCGAAGATGCCGCGCGGACGGGAGTACTTGAAGCTGCGACCGATGATGTCGACACCGTTGGCCAGCAGCGCGGCGGCCAGGGAGTCGCCTTCGAAGCCTTTGTAAGTCTGGCCGTTGAAGGTGAAGCTCAGGACTTTGTTACGGTCGATCCGTCCACCGTTGGACAGGCGATTGATCTGGCTCATACCTTCGCTCCCAGAGCCTGCGCGGCCGCTTTCGGACTTTCAGTCTTGTCGGTGAACTGCGGCTTGGCGCCGATCTTGTAGGTTTCGAGAATCTCGTAGGTCACGGTGTCGCGGGTGACGTTGAAGTACTGGCGGCAACCGGCAACGTGATCCCACAGCTCATGGTGCAGGCCGCGCGGGTTGTCGCGGAAGAACATGTAGTCGCCCCACTCCTCGTCGGTGCAGCTGTTGGGGTCCAGTGGGCGCGGGATGTGCGCCTGGCCGGATGCATGGAATTCCTCTTCGGAGCGCAGTTCGCCGCAGTGAGGACAGAAGATATGCAACATGGGGATTTCTCCTGTTAGTGGGCGACGGCAGCAGCGCCGTGTTCGTCGATGAGGGCGCCGCTGTGGAAGCGGTCGATGGAAAACGGTGCGGCCAGCGGGTGCATTTCACCCTTGGCCAGGCTGGCGGCAAACACGTTGCCCGAGCCGGGAGTTGCCTTGAAGCCACCGGTACCCCAACCGCAGTTGAAGAACATGTTCGGCACCGGGGTCTTGCAGGTCTCGCGCTTGCAGCGCCTGGTGTTCGTGCTGGTCATTGTCGGGGCTGCGACCCTGATGGCGTTGCTCGGCCAGCACTCGTTCCTCGGT
>NZ_JBNNVQ010000275.1:0-1114 GCF_050280625.1 Pseudomonas sp. NPDC089569 | reverse complement strand
CCCCGCCCCGGCGGCGGCGAAGGTCAGGACGAGGGCGATCAGCACATCGATCAACACCTCCACCACCGCCTTCGCCAAGGCCTCGGCGGTGCTGCCGGCGATGACACTGGGCGGCAGCATCTCCAGCCACAGGCTGGCGCTGCGCAGCAGCAGGCACAGCGCCGCCTCATCACTGATCAGCAGCTGCAGTCTGGCCATCGCCTGCGGCGCGTCTTGCGCCAGTTTCTGCAACTGCTCGGCGCCCGCCCCCAGGCGCTTCACAAAGCGGCCGGGGTCCTGCAACAGCTCCGAGAGCAGGTCGATGCGGTCCCACACGCCTTCGATCGCCGCCCAACTGCCGGCCAGCAAACCGTTGCCCGCCGCGCCCAGCGTCGACTGCGACCACTGCGGACGAAAGCCTTGCCACTCGGCGCGCAGCCACTGCTCCAGGTCGTCGGTAAGGCCGTCGTAGGCCTTGAACAGCTCATTGAGCTGCTGCGGCGTGACGGCGTGCTGCACGTGCACGCGGTAAAGCTTGCCTGGCTCACCCTGGAACTGACCCCGGCCGTGTTCATCGAGGGCGATCGACTTCCGTTCGCCTCCCTCGACCGCGATCACATCGACCTGAATATTGCCCAGCGGCACCTCGTGCACCGACTCGAACAGGCTCTCGATCAGCAGGATTCCGCTGCGCGGGCACTGGGCAACGGTGGAGAGAAAGTTGTCGTCGCCGCTGCTGACCGCGGTGCTGGTGTCGCCAACCTTGATCAGCCGTTCCATGCCCATCAGCGACGGCAAATCCAGGGCATGGCTGACCTTGTCGGCAGCCTGGCTGTACCAGCGCGACAGCTGCTGACGGTAGAGCGTCAGGGTGTCCGGGAACTGCTCGAGTTCCTGCTCGATGCGGGCGATGTGTGCCATCAGCCCACCCAGCGAACGCAAGTGAGGTGAACAACCGGGTCGAACATGGACAGCCCCTCGCACAGGAAAAATGGCGCGGGGGACTGTGCGGGGGTTCCGTGAGGAAAGAAGTCAGACGAGGATGTGGTTGATGTAGGGCGATTCGCTAAATCACTTTTCTAAAACACAACGCCGCGCAGGGATCACTCCCTGCGCGGCGATAACTGTCAGAAAA
>NZ_JBNNVQ010000274.1:0-1124 GCF_050280625.1 Pseudomonas sp. NPDC089569 | reverse complement strand
GGCCATCGAGGCCCAGACCTGCATGACCCACCGCGGTGGGATTAATGCCGACGGCAAGACCGGTGACGGTTGCGGTCTGCTGATTCAAAAGCCGGACGCATTCCTGCGAGCCATTGCCCAGGAAACCTTCGGCGTAGAGCTGCCCAGGCAATATGCGGTGGGCATGGTTTTCTTCAACCAGGACCCGGTCAAGGCCGAAGCCGCTCGCGAGAACATGAACCGCGAGATCCTGGCTGCCGGCCTGCAGCTGGTCGGTTGGCGAAAAGTGCCGATCGACACCAGCGTCCTCGGCCGCCTTGCCCTTGAGCGCCTGCCGCAGATCGAGCAAGTGTTCATCGGTGGCGAAGGCCTGAGCGACCAGGACATGGCCGTCAAGCTGTTCACCTCCCGTCGTCGTTCGTCCGTGGCCAACGCCGCCGACGTCGATCACTACGTCTGCAGCTTTTCCCACAAGACCATTATTTACAAAGGCCTGATGATGCCGGCCGATCTGGCCGCCTTCTATCCGGACCTGGGTGACGAACGCCTGCAAACCTCGATTTGCGTGTTCCACCAGCGCTTCTCCACCAACACCTTGCCGAAATGGCCGTTGGCCCAACCGTTCCGCTTCCTGGCGCACAACGGCGAAATCAACACCATTACCGGCAACCGCAACTGGGCCGTGGCTCGCCGCACCAAGTTCGCCAACGATCTGATGGACCTGGAAGAACTCGGCCCGCTGGTCAACCGCGTCGGTTCCGACTCGTCGAGCATGGACAACATGCTCGAACTGATGGTCACCGGCGGTATCGACCTGTTCCGTGGCGTGCGGATGATCATTCCGCCGGCGTGGCAGAACGTCGAAACCATGGACCCGGACCTGCGTGCGTTCTACGAGTACAACTCCATGCACATGGAGCCGTGGGATGGTCCGGCCGGCGTGGTCATGACCGATGGTCGCTACGCAGTGTGCCTGCTCGACCGTAACGGTCTGCGTCCGGCGCGCTGGGTCACCACCAAGAACGGTTTCATCACCCTGGCGTCCGAAATCGGCGTCTGGAATTACCAGCCTGAAGACGTGATGAGGGCGCTCGGGGCGGATGTCATCGTGCTGGAGCAGGAGTTCGCGGGTTTCGGTGCCAGTG
>NZ_JBNNVQ010000273.1:0-1161 GCF_050280625.1 Pseudomonas sp. NPDC089569 | reverse complement strand
TAGCTATGGAGCCTGACGTTGTTGTAACGCATCACATAACGCTGAATATCTACCCGAGCTTCATGCTCGGAGCTGTAACCGTCTTCTGGCACCCATTCTGATTTGAGGCTGCCAAAGAAACGCTCCATCGGGGCGTTGTCCCAGCATTCGCCCTTACGGCTCATGCTTTGCAGGAGTCCATGCTTGCGCATTTCGTTCCTGAATTTATGGCTGGTGTATTGGCAGCCCTGATCCGAGTGAAACAGCACTTCTTTGGGCCGGCCTCGCAGTTCGACCGCCATGCGCAGCGCTTCGCAGGTCAGCGAGGCATCGGAAATCATCGAGAACGACCACCCCACGATCCTCCGGGCGTACAGATCCAGAACTGCCGCGAAATACATCCAGCGCTGGCCGACCTTGATGTACGTCACATCGCCACACCACACCTGATTAATCGCCGTGACATCAAACTTGCGCTTGAGCAGATGCGGCGCCACCAGCGCTTCCACACCCGATGACTTATACCTGTGCCGCCTGCGTTGACGACTGGCGACACCGGCTTCGCGCATCAAGCTGCGAACTCTATGCCGCCCGACACGATGCCCTTTGGCTTGCAGCTCCTTGGTCAAAGTCCGCGAGCCGGCAGACGCTCTGGATTGCTTGTGATGCTCGATCAGCACGGCTTTGAGCTTCTCCCGCTCAGGGCTCACCTTGCCTTGGCGCTGACGCCAGGCGTAAAAGCTGCTGCGGTTGACTCCAAATGCCCGACAGCAATTGTTAACGCCATACTGCTCGTCCAGCTCGTTGATTAACGAGAATGATCCTTGGAGTCCAAAAGCAGGAGAGCACTGGCCTTTTTTAGGATTTCGATGTCCAGGTCCTTCTGCCTGAGCAACGCTTTGAGCCGCTGGATCTCTCGCTGATCGGCGGTAATCGCCTTGGCACCCGCCGGAGTCGAGCCTAAACGCTCCTGACGAACCTGATCGACCCAGCGGCGCAGGGCCGTAGGACCAACATCCAGGCTGGCGCAGACTTCGGGAACTGACTGGCCCTCGTCCAGCACCAAGCTGGCAGCCTTGAGTTTGAACTCGCTGGAATAAGATTTACGCATAGCCAAACACCTCAGATTTGGGCGCCATCATAGCGCCCGATTGAAGTGTCCAAAATCATTAGGCCAGTTCA
>NZ_JBNNVQ010000272.1:0-1169 GCF_050280625.1 Pseudomonas sp. NPDC089569 | reverse complement strand
CCGCCCAAGGAGCGCTCGCTGCTGTTGCTCAAACTGGCCGACGCCATTGAAGCCCACGGCCAAGAGCTGGCCAAGCTGGAATCGGACAACTGCGGCAAACCCTATGCCGCCGCGCTGAACGACGAGATCCCGGCGATTGCCGACGTGTTCCGTTTCTTCGCCGGTGCCAGCCGCTGCATGAGCGGTTCGGCCGGTGGCGAGTACCTGCCCGGCCACACCTCGATGATCCGCCGCGACCCGGTGGGCGTGATCGCCTCCATCGCGCCGTGGAACTACCCGCTGATGATGGTCGCCTGGAAAATCGCCCCGGCCCTGGCCGCCGGCAACACCGTGGTGCTCAAGCCGTCGGAGCAGACCCCGCTGACCGCCCTGCGCCTGGCGCAACTGGCGGCGGACATCTTCCCCGCCGGCGTGCTCAACCTGGTGTTCGGCCGTGGTCCTAGCGTGGGCAGCCCGCTGGTGACCCACCCGAAAGTGCGCATGGTGTCGCTGACCGGCTCGATCGCCACCGGTTCGAACATCATTTCCAGCACCGCCGACAGCGTCAAACGCATGCACATGGAACTGGGCGGCAAAGCCCCGGTGATCATCTTCGACGATGCCGACATTGACGCCGCCGTCGAAGGCATCCGCACCTTCGGTTTCTACAACGCCGGGCAAGACTGCACCGCCGCCTGCCGCATCTACGCGCAGGCAGGCATCTACGAGAAGTTCGTGGAAAAACTCGGCGCCGCCGTCAGCAGCATCAAGTACGGCCTGCAGGATGACCCGTCCACCGAACTGGGTCCGCTGATCACCGCGCAACACCGCGACCGCGTGGCCGGTTTCGTCGAGCGCGCCATCGCCCAGCCGCACATCCGCCTGGTCACCGGCGGCAAGGCCGTGGACGGCAACGGCTTCTTCTTCGAGCCGACGGTGCTGGCCGATGCGCGGCAGGACGACGAAATCGTGCGGCGCGAAGTGTTCGGCCCGGTGGTGTCGGTGACCAGGTTCAGCGATGAAGCACAGGTGCTGGGCTGGGCCAACGATTCGGACTACGGCCTGGCGTCCTCGGTGTGGACCGCCGACGTCGGCCGCGCCCATCGCCTGTCGGCCCGCTTGCAGTACGGCTGCACCTGGGTCAACACGCACTTCATGCTGGTCAGCGAAATGCCCCATGGCGGGCAGAA
>NZ_JBNNVQ010000271.1:0-1180 GCF_050280625.1 Pseudomonas sp. NPDC089569 | reverse complement strand
TGTTAAGGATTTCCAAGCGAAACTTTGAAAACTTCTGAAAATAACCGCTTGACAGCAAATGAGGCTGCTGTAGAATGCGCGCCTCGGTTGAGATGAAAGATCTTGACCAACCGCTCTTTAACAACTGAATCAAGCAATTCGTGTGGGTGCTTGTGGTGTAAGACTGCTAGTCAACAGATTATCAGCAACGCAAGTTACTCCGCGAGAAATCAAAGATGTAACCATCGATTGCTGAGCCAAGTTTAGGGTTTTCACAAAACCCAACGATGTTTGAACTGAAGAGTTTGATCATGGCTCAGATTGAACGCTGGCGGCAGGCCTAACACATGCAAGTCGAGCGGATGAAGGGAGCTTGCTCCCGGATTCAGCGGCGGACGGGTGAGTAATGCCTAGGAATCTGCCTGGTAGTGGGGGACAACGTCTCGAAAGGGACGCTAATACCGCATACGTCCTACGGGAGAAAGCAGGGGACCTTCGGGCCTTGCGCTATCAGATGAGCCTAGGTCGGATTAGCTAGTTGGTGAGGTAATGGCTCACCAAGGCGACGATCCGTAACTGGTCTGAGAGGATGATCAGTCACACTGGAACTGAGACACGGTCCAGACTCCTACGGGAGGCAGCAGTGGGGAATATTGGACAATGGGCGAAAGCCTGATCCAGCCATGCCGCGTGTGTGAAGAAGGTCTTCGGATTGTAAAGCACTTTAAGTTGGGAGGAAGGGCAGTAAGTTAATACCTTGCTGTTTTGACGTTACCGACAGAATAAGCACCGGCTAACTCTGTGCCAGCAGCCGCGGTAATACAGAGGGTGCAAGCGTTAATCGGAATTACTGGGCGTAAAGCGCGCGTAGGTGGTTTGTTAAGTTGGATGTGAAAGCCCCGGGCTCAACCTGGGAACTGCATTCAAAACTGACAAGCTAGAGTATGGTAGAGGGTGGTGGAATTTCCTGTGTAGCGGTGAAATGCGTAGATATAGGAAGGAACACCAGTGGCGAAGGCGACCACCTGGACTGATACTGACACTGAGGTGCGAAAGCGTGGGGAGCAAACAGGATTAGATACCCTGGTAGTCCACGCCGTAAACGATGTCAACTAGCCGTTGGGGACCTTGAGTCTTTAGTGGCGCAGCTAACGCATTAAGTTGACCGCCTGGGGAGTACGGCCGCAAGGTTAAAACTCAA
>NZ_JBNNVQ010000270.1:0-1192 GCF_050280625.1 Pseudomonas sp. NPDC089569 | reverse complement strand
CGGCGACACCATCCTGGGCATGAGCCTGGCCCACGGCGGTCACCTGACCCACGGTGCCAAGGTGTCGTCCTCGGGCAAGCTGTACAACGCCGTGCAGTACGGTATCGACACCACCACCGGCCTGATCGACTACGACGAAGTCGAGCGCCTGGCCGTGGAGCACAAGCCGAAGATGATCGTTGCCGGTTTCTCGGCCTACTCCAAGACCCTCGACTTCCCGCGCTTCCGTCAGATCGCCGATAAGGTCGGTGCACTGCTGTTCGTCGACATGGCCCACGTGGCCGGTCTGGTCGCCGCCGGTCTGTACCCGAACCCGATTCCGTTCGCCGACGTGGTCACCACCACCACCCACAAGACCCTGCGCGGTCCACGTGGCGGCCTGATCCTGGCCAAGTCCAACGAAGAAATCGAGAAGAAGCTCAACGCAGCAGTTTTCCCGGGCGCCCAGGGTGGCCCGCTGATGCACGTGATCGCCGCCAAGGCCGTGTGCTTCAAGGAAGCGCTGGAGCCCGGCTTCAAGGCTTACCAGCAACAAGTGATCGAAAACGCCCAGGCCATGGCCGGCGTGTTCGTAAAACGTGGCTACGATGTAGTGTCCGGTGGTACCGATAACCACCTGTTCCTGGTCAGCCTGATCCGTCAGGGCCTGACCGGCAAGGATGCAGACGCTGCCCTGGGTCGCGCCCATATCACCGTGAACAAGAACGCCGTGCCGAACGACCCGCAGTCGCCATTCGTGACCTCGGGCCTGCGCATCGGCACCCCGGCGGTGACTACTCGCGGCTTCAAGGTGACTCAGTGCGTCACGCTGGCCGGCTGGATCTGCGACATCCTCGACAACCTCGGCGATGCCGATGTCGAGGCCAATGTCGCCGAGCAAGTGTCGGCCCTGTGCGCAGACTTCCCGGTTTATCGCTGAGCGCGGTTTTGGAGTAAATGACTATGCAACGCTACTCGGGCTTCGGCCTCTTCAAGCACTCCCTCAGCCACCATGAAAACTGGCAGCGCATGTGGCGCACGCCGACCCCGAAAAAGGTCTACGACGTAGTCATCGTCGGCGGTGGCGGGCACGGTCTGGCGACCGCCTACTACCTGGCCAAGGGCCAATGGGTAGCAGGTGCCGACTATTCGGCCAACATCAACCCGTCGGAGTTGAGCGACAACATCGGTGATTACGCCAGGGCCGACCTGG
>NZ_JBNNVQ010000269.1:0-1209 GCF_050280625.1 Pseudomonas sp. NPDC089569 | reverse complement strand
AGGAAGCGTGTATCATGTATACCTCGCCGTGGGCGAAGTTGATCATTCCAATGATGCCGTAAACCATCGTATAGCCGATGGCGATCAGGGCATACGTGCTGCCAATGGTCAGACCATTAACCAGCTGCTGGAAGAAGTGATAGATGTCAGGCATTACAGCGCTCCTAAAAACCTGATACGCATTTCACTGGTGGAGTCATTTTCCCGCCCGAGTCCCATGGATCTGCACCCACTTCGAATTCGAGGTTTGCCAGCGAACCGCTGATGACGGTTTTGAGATTTTCAGGTGGGAAGACTAGCGGATCACGCCAGCGCGGCCCAATTACGTTCGTAAAACAAAGCCCACGGCACGCCGTGGGCTTTGTTGGCAGTCAGTCAGGCAGGGCCTTACTGAGGCGAAGCTTCAGTTTTAGGCTTGCCGAAGTGCCACTCGTAAACCACGAACTTGAAGGCTTTCAGGTCGCCTTTTTCGTCGAAGCTCAGGTCGCCGGTCGGGGTTTTGAAGGTGCCTGCGTGAATGGCGGCAGCCACTTTGGCAGTGTCTTCGCTCTTGGCGGCAGCGATACCGCCGGCGATGACTTCAACAGCCGAGTAGGCCGGGAACACGAACGGGCCACTTGGGTCTTCTTTCTTGGCTTTGAACGCGTCAGCCAGGGCGACGTTGGCCGGATCCTGGTCGAAGGATTTCGGCAGGGTTACCAGCAGGCCTTCGGAAGCGTCCTTGGCGATCTGCGAAATGGAGTCGTTACCCACGCCTTCCGGACCCATGAAGCGGGCTTTCAGGCCTTTTTCCTGGGATTGACGCAGGATCAGGCCCAGCTCCGGGTGGTAGCCGCCGTAGTAGACGAAGTCGACGTTGGCTTGCTTGAGCTTGGCGATGATCGAGGAGAAGTCCTTGTCGCCGGCGTTGATGCCTTCGAACACGGCAACCTTGACGTTTTTGCCTTCCAGGGTTTTCTTCACGGCGGTGGCGATGCCTTCACCGTATTGCTGTTTGTCGTGCAGGACAGCAACGATTTTCGGTTTTACGTGATCGGCAATGTAGTTACCGGCGGCAGGGCCCTGGGCGCTGTCCAGACCGATGGTACGGAAGACCATTTTGTAACCACGGTTGGTGATGTCCGGGCTGGTGGCAGCCGGGGTGATCATGATCACGCCTTCGTCTTCGTAGATGTCCGAAGCCGGTTGAGTGGAGCTGGAGATGTGGGA
>NZ_JBNNVQ010000268.1:0-1236 GCF_050280625.1 Pseudomonas sp. NPDC089569 | reverse complement strand
AGCCCAGGACCTGCGTCTTGTTACCACGGAAGAACGCCAGCATGGCGAAGCCGTAGGTGATCGAACTGAACAGCAGCAGAGCGGTTTCGCCCAGTACGTATGGCAGTTCGAAGATGTCGTGGCCCGACGGGCCACCCGCTACGTTGTTAACCAGTACCGCGTACGCTGCGAAGATCGACGCAAACAGAATGCAGTCGGTCATCAGGTAGAGCCAGAAACCGAATACGGTCATCTCGCCCGAGTCGTGGTGATGGTCATCATGCCCATGTCCATCGACATGGGTGTGTCCAGCATTGGTCACTAAGTTCGACATGGTTTAAGCCTGTTCCAACGAGGTTTCAACACGGGTGGCAGTGGCTGGGATTTTCCCGGCGGCTACCAGACGCTTGTGCTGCTCGGCTTCGATGCGCTCGATCACGTCGACCGGCACGTAGTAGCCTTGATCATCACGGGCCGCGTGGATCGCGAAGTAGATCACGGTGCCGGCCAGGCTAGCGATTGCCAGCCACCAGATGTGCCAGATCATCGCGAAACCGAACACGGTCAACAGAGCACCCATGACCAGACCGGTCGCGGTGTTGTTCGGCATGTGGATCGGTTCGTACTTGGCCGGAGCCTTGTAAGCGGTACCGTTTTCCTTGGCTTCGGTGAACGGGTCGACAACGTCGGCTTTCGGCAGAACGGCGAAGTTGTAGAACGGAGGTGGCGACGAGGTCGACCATTCCAGAGTGTGTGCATTCCACGGGTCGCCGTGTTCGCACATGTTTTCCGGCTTGTTGCGGTCACGCACCGACACGTAGAGCTGGATCAGCTGGCAAGCGATACCGAAGGCGATCAGGATCGCACCGAACATGGCCACGTACAGGTACGGTACCCACTCAGGGTTGGTGGTGGCGTTCAGACGACGGGTCATGCCCATGAAGCCCAGTACATAGAGCGGCATGAACGCGACGAAGAAGCCGGTGATCCAGAACCAGAATGCTGCCTTGCCCCAACCTTCGTGCAGCTTGAAGCCGAACGCTTTAGGGAAGTAGAAGCCGAAGCCTGCGATGTAGCCGAATACCGCGCCGCCGATGATCACGTTGTGGAAGTGCGCGATCACGAACAGGCTGTTGTGCAGAACGAAGTCGGCACCCGGAATGGCCAGCAGTACGCCGGTCATGCCGCCGATGGCGAAGGCCGGCGAACCAGGCGCTGCGGTGCATCTGTTTCACCGCGTAATCGTTCTTCGCGGGC
>NZ_JBNNVQ010000267.1:0-1270 GCF_050280625.1 Pseudomonas sp. NPDC089569 | reverse complement strand
TCGTTCAAACGCAGGTCGGTGGTGACGATGGCCGGCAGTTTCAGGGAAACGGTCTGTGCGCCGCCGTCGATTTCGCGGGTCACAGCCACGCTGTCGCCACTGATCTCGACTTTCGAAGCGAAGGTACCCTGACCGTAGCCGCTCAAGGCAGCGAGCATCTGGCCAGTCTGGTTGTTATCGCTGTCGATGGCTTGCTTGCCGAGGATTACCAGCTGAGGCTGTTCCTTGTCGACAACGGCTTTCAACAGTTTGGCAACCGCCAGGGAAGTCAGGTCTTCGGCGGACTCGACGAGGATGGCACGGTCGGCACCCAGGGCCAGCGCGGTGCGCAGTTGCTCCTGAGCGGTGGACGGGCCGACGGAGACGACGACGATTTCAGTCGCAACGCCTTTCTCTTTCAGGCGTACAGCTTCTTCCACTGCGATTTCGCAGAATGGGTTCATCGACATTTTGACGTTGGCGAGGTCGACGCCGGAATTGTCCGCCTTGACGCGAACCTTAACGTTGTAATCCACAACGCGTTTGACAGCTACAAGAACCTTCATGGATTCCTCGTTACTCTCCGGTGAAAAGGAAGTCGCCTAGGCGAACCTGGCGGTTATGCTCATCGGGCGCAAGGGCACCTCTAAAAACGCCGGCCATGTGTCAAGTGACCATCGCTCACGTTGTTCATGACCGTTCGTCAGGAGTGACTGACAAGTCATTCATATCCGCGGCGTGTAAACTGCGCGCTGCGCATCACCTTCTACTGCCATCGCCCTGTCTTTAGAGGTGCTCTTGAAACCAACATTCAGCCTACGGCGAGCGCAAAACCGCCCGTATCTTGACCGGAACACCTAATCCGGTCAATACGGAAAAATAGCCGTTCATAAGCCGCGTGACTTTGATTTCTCTGGGTTTGAGCCAATTCAAACAAACGTTTGTATTGGACCCGGAGAGTGGTGTAGATATAATGCGCCACCCAAAGATAAAGGTGGTTGTTCGATTGTCCACTTCCGACGTTGCGTCGGGATTCATGGATGCGACACCCAACTTCCAAAATTAGAAAAAAACTGTTGAGCCTTGAGTAGGAGATAGCCTGTGGAACGCGAATACATGGAATTCGACGTGGTCATCGTCGGTGCCGGCCCCGCTGGCCTGTCCGCCGCCTGCCGTCTGAAGCAGAAGGCCGCCGAAGCCGGTAATCACGCTGAAGCCTGGAAGGGAAGGTGTACCGGTATCCAGTCGTTCAACAATCAAGGTCTGAAGCTGAGTTGAGCTAAGGCCTGAT
>NZ_JBNNVQ010000266.1:0-1319 GCF_050280625.1 Pseudomonas sp. NPDC089569 | reverse complement strand
TGCGGCCATCGCCGAGGCCCGTGAGCGCATCGCCCGTTTCAACCCCGAGTTGATCGTGCTGTTCGGCCCGGACCACTACAACGGCTTCTTTTACGCCGAGGCCTAGCGACAGACATGCCTGTAACAGGTTGTCTGCCCCGTCGACTTCGAGCGCTTTGCCGTCTACGTGGATAGTGGCCATGGTTCAAAGTTCTTCGTTGGCCCGGTGTCAGCGGGCGTGGCTAATGGAATCTTGTTTTTCGCGCGAATCAAAACAGCCGGTGAAGGCGTCATCGCACGAAAAGCGAAGGGCACGGACCCTTCGCTTTTTTTAAGCGTTTACGCGCCGACTACGATCGGCCTTGCCAGAGGCGGGACGGCGGCGCTGACAGGCGCGATGCCGGCTTCGAACTCTGGACGGAAGTATTTGATTGCGCTGCCCAACGGCTCCACGGCACCCGGTGCGTGAGCACAGAAGGTCTTGCCTGGGCCGAGGAAGCCGACCAGACCCAGCAGGGTCTCGATGTCGCCTGGCTGACCCTGGCCCTTCTCGATGGCCATCAGCAGCTTGACGCTCCATGGCAAACCATCGCGGCAAGGGGTGCAGAAGCCGCAGGACTCACGGGCGAAGAACTGTTCCATGTTGCGCAGCAGGGACACCATGTTGATGCTGTCATCCACTGCCATGGCCAGGCCGGTACCCATACGGGTGCCCACTTTGGCGATACCGCCGGCGTACATCTGTGCGTCCAGGTGTTCCGGCAACAGGAAACCGGTACCGGCGCCGCCAGGCTGCCAGCACTTGAGCTTGTAACCGTCACGCATGCCGCCGGCGTAGTCTTCGAACAGCTCGCGTGCAGTGACGCCGAACGGCAGTTCCCACAGGCCCGGATTCTTGACCTTGCCGGAGAAGCCCATGAGCTTGGTGCCCATGTCTTCACTGCCCTCGCGGGCCAGCGATTTATACCAGTCCACGCCATCGGCAATGATTGCCGGGACGTTGCACAGGGTCTCGACGTTGTTCACGCAGGTCGGCTTGCCCCATACGCCAACGGCGGCAGGGAAGGGCGGCTTGGAGCGCGGGTTGGCGCGACGGCCTTCCAGGGAGTTGATCAGTGCGGTTTCCTCACCGCAGATGTAACGCCCGGCGCCGGTGTGGACGAACAGCTCGAAATCGAAGCCGCTGCCCAGGATGTTCTTGCCCAAAAGGCCCGCTGCCTTGGCTTCTTCCACGGCTCGGTTCAGGTGCCTGGCGGCGGTGGTGTACTCGCCCCGCAGGAAGATGTAGCCACGGTAGGTTTTCAGCGCGCGTGCACTGATCAGCATGCCTTCGATCAGCA
>NZ_JBNNVQ010000265.1:0-1321 GCF_050280625.1 Pseudomonas sp. NPDC089569 | reverse complement strand
GGTCGACGACCTGAATCAGCGTCGGATCGATCTGCCCGCCTGCACCGCCGGTGGTGATGATCTGGATCTTGCGGCGCTTGCACCAGGCTGGAAATTAGGCCCCTGTCCGCGCCTGAAGCCGCAGGCCAGGAAGTGTTGCAGGATGCTTCCCCACTCTTCAATCTGCTCAGCGAGTTGCACCTGAGTGAATTCGAGTCGCAGCACCTGTTGCGCCAGATCAGCGAGCGCGACCGCAACCTCGCGGCATTCCTGAAATCCCAGAACAAGCGCATCGATTTGCTGAGCCAGGTGATCGCCATCACCGTACTGGGCCAGATCGGTGAGCCGCAGCCGGTGATCATTTCCGAAGGCGGCATCGACTTTCAACACCCCACCCCCATTGCCACCGATGCACGCCTGTCGATCAAGCTGGTGCTGATGCCGCAAGCCCTGGGCCTGTTGCTGCGTGCCCGCGTCACCCATTGCGACCGCAAGGGCGATGGCTACGACGTCGGCACCGAGTTCGAACACCTGACCGATGCCCAGCGACAGTTGCTTGCTCGCTATATCTTGCAGAAACAGGCCCAGGAACGACGCCAGGCCCGTGAACTACTCGAATCAGGCAATTAATTTAAGGAAGAACCGTGACTCTGATCTACGGCCATCGCGGCGCCAAAGGCGAAGCACCGGAAAACACCCTGACCAGTTTTCAGGAATGTCTGAAACACGGCGTACGCCGTTGCGAACTGGACCTGCACCTGTCCATGGATGGCGAGCTGATGGTCATCCATGACCCGACCCTCAAGCGCACCACCGACCGGCGCGGCAAGGTCGTCGAGCACACGGCGGCGGAGCTGGTGACCTACGACGCACGCAAGGGCGGGCCGGGCTGGATCAAGCCGTGCCCGATTCCGACGCTGGAAACGTTGTTCGAACAATGCGATTTCGAACACTGGCAACTGGAGGTCAAGAGCGCCTCGCGCACCCGTGCCGCGACCACCGTACTGGCGATCCGCGAACTGGTTCAACGCCATGGCCTGCTGGACAAGGTGACGATCACCTCGAGTTCACGGGAAGTACTGAAAGCCGCACTGGATCTGGTGCCGGACGTGTCCCGCGGCCTGGTGGCCGAGTACGCCTGGCTCGACCCGCTGAAGGTCGCGCAAAGTTATGGCTGCGAGATTCTGGCGCTGAACTGGACGCTGTGCACGCCGGAACGCCTGCAAAAGGCGCAGCGTCAGGGGCTGCATGTGTCAGTCTGGACCGTCAACGAACCTGCGCTGATGCGCAGGCTCGCTGACTTCGGCGTTGACAGCCTGATTACAGACTTTCCCGGTTTGGC
>NZ_JBNNVQ010000264.1:0-1350 GCF_050280625.1 Pseudomonas sp. NPDC089569 | reverse complement strand
CGGCTGAACTGAAATTCAAGATCATCAAATTGATGGATGAGGGGCTTACGCAAGCTGAGGTTGCTCGGCGTCTAAAGATTGCAAAATCGACTGTTGCCGAAGCGAGTTGAGTGAAGGCGGTGCCGAGCCACTGCTGCACGCCATGCATCGTAGCGGCAGAAGTATCGAGGAACGGTTGCGGGTAGACGCCGAGGTAAATCAGCAGCGCTGCCAGACCGACCACCATGATCAGTTCGCGACCATCCATGCCATGCAGGACCGCGTCCGATTTGGACGGACCGAAGTAGGCACGGTGGATCATGATCAGCGAGTAGACCGAGCCGAACACCAGGCCGGTTGTCGCGATGATGGTGACCCATGGAGCGATCGGGAAGGTGCCGATCAGGATCAGGAACTCGCCGACGAAGTTACCGGTACTTGGCAGGCCCAGCGATGCGGCTGCGAAGAACAGGCTGAGTGCCGGCAGGTAAGCGATCTTCGACCACAGGCCACCCATTTCACGCATGTCGCGGGTGTGGGTGCGTTCGTACAGTTGGCCACTCAGGATAAAGAGTGCCGCAGCGGAAAGACCGTGCGCCAGCATCTGGATGACCGCGCCCTGCAGCGCCAACTGGCTACCGGAGTAGATGCCGATCAGTACGAAGCCCATGTGGGAAACGGACGAGAAGGCAATCAGACGCTTGATGTCGGTTTGCGCGAACGCCAGGAACGCACCGTAGAAAATCCCGATCAGACCCAGGGTCATGGCGATCGGCGCGAACTCGGCCGATGCATTCGGGAACAGCGGCAGGGCGAAACGCAGCAGGCCGTAGGCAGCCGTTTTCAGCAAGATACCGGCGAGGTCGACGGAACCAGCGGTCGGCGCCTGGGCGTGAGCGTCAGGCAACCAGGAGTGGAACGGAACGACCGGCAGCTTCACCGCGAAGGCGATGAAGAAACCGAGCATCAGGATGTACTCGGTGGTCGTCGACATCTTGGTCTTCAACAGATCGGCGTAGTTGAAGGTAATCACGCCGGTGTCGTTGAAGTTGACCAGTACCAGGCCCAGGATCGCCACCAGCATGATCAGGCCGGAAGCCTGAGTGAAGATGAAGAACTTGGTCGCTGCGTAGATCCGGGTCTTCTTGCCGTCCGAAGAGCTGTGACCCCTGAGCGCGATGAGGAAGTACATCGGCACCAGCATCATTTCCCAGAAGAAGAAGAACATGAACAGGTCGAGGGCCAGGAACACGCCGACGACGCCGCCCAGGATCCACATCAGGTTCAGGTGGAAGAAGCCCACGTGACGCTGGATCACTATCCACGAGCAGAGTACAGAGAGGACACCCAGCAGTCCGGTCAGCATGATCA
>NZ_JBNNVQ010000263.1:0-1354 GCF_050280625.1 Pseudomonas sp. NPDC089569 | reverse complement strand
AGAAGACATCATCCGCATCATTAACCACATGGGGATTCCCGTACACGAGAGTGCCCCGGATGCGGACGCCCTTATGCTGGCCGACGCCGATACCGACGAGGCCGCTGCGGAAGAAGCAGCCGCCGCGTTGGCAGCGGTGGAGACCGACATTGGTCGTACCACCGACCCGGTGCGCATGTACATGCGTGAAATGGGTACGGTAGAACTCCTCACACGCGAAGGCGAAATCGAAATCGCCAAGCGTATCGAAGAAGGCATCCGTGAAGTGATGAGCGCCATCGCGCACTTCCCTGGCACGGTTGACCATATTCTTTCCGAGTACGACCGCGTCACCTCCGAAGGTGGTCGCCTGTCCGACGTTCTGAGCGGCTACATCGATCCGGACGACGGTACTGCGCCGCCTGCGGCAGAGGTTCCACCGCCGATCGACGAAAAAGCCGAAAAAACGGATGACGACGAAGACGAGGACGGCGAAAGCTCCGAAGACGAGGAAGAAGCCGAAAGCGGTCCGGATCCGATCATCGCTGCACAGCGCTTTGGCGCTGTTGCCGAACAGTTGGAAATCACTCACAAGGCCCTGAAGAAGCACGGTCGCCACAACAAGGCCGCAATTGCCGAATTGCTGGCACTGGCCGACCTGTTCATGCCGATCAAACTGGTGCCCAAGCAGTTCGAAGGCCTGGTCGAGCGTGTTCGCAGCTCCCTGGACCGCCTGCGTCAGCAAGAACGCGCCATCATGCAGCTCTGCGTTCGTGATGCACGCATGCCGCGCGCCGACTTCCTGCGCCAGTTCCCGGGCAACGAAGTTGACGAAAGCTGGGCCGACGCGCTGGCCAAAGGCAAAACCAAATATGCCGAAGCCATTGCTCGCCTGCAGCCGGACATCATTCGCTGCCAGCAGAAACTGACTGCGCTGGAAGCCGAAACCGGCTTGACCATCGTCGAGATCAAGGACATCAACCGTCGCATGTCGATCGGTGAGGCCAAGGCCCGCCGCGCGAAGAAAGAGATGGTTGAAGCGAACTTGCGTCTGGTGATCTCCATCGCCAAGAAGTACACCAACCGTGGCCTGCAATTCCTCGACCTGATCCAGGAAGGCAACATCGGTCTGATGAAAGCGGTAGACAAGTTCGAATACCGCCGCGGCTACAAGTTCTCGACCTATGCAACCTGGTGGATCCGTCAGGCGATCACTCGCTCGATCGCCGACCAGGCCCGCACCATTCGTATCCCGGTGCACATGATCGAGACGATCAACAAGCTCAACCGTATTTCCCGCCAGATGCTGCAGGAAATGGGTCCATCCGCACATGCCGGAGTTTTTGCGTCGTTATCCCAAAGTGGATGTCGAGCT
>NZ_JBNNVQ010000262.1:0-1388 GCF_050280625.1 Pseudomonas sp. NPDC089569 | reverse complement strand
GCGATTCCTCGGGCCTTTCTGCATCAGTCTCGATAAAGATGACCCTGTCGGGCGCCTGGCATAAGCTGCGCACCGACCCGATCCTGCGCTTCCTCGTCGTATCGCTGGCGTTCTACGGCATGTCGACCTTCGAAGGCCCGATGATGGCGATCAAGACCGTCAACTCGCTCTCGCACTACACCGACTGGACCATCGGCCACGTACACGCCGGCGCACTGGGCTGGGTAGCGATGATCTCGATCGGCGCGATCTACCACATGATTCCGAAGCTGTTCGGTCGTGCACAGATGCACAGCACACCGCTGATCAACGCCCACTTCTGGCTCGCCACCATCGGTACCGTTCTGTACATCGCCTCGATGTGGGTCAACGGCATTACCCAGGGTCTGATGTGGCGTGCAATCAACGATGACGGCACCCTCACCTACTCCTTCGTCGAAGCCCTGCAGGCAAGCCACCCCGGCTATATCGTTCGCGCCCTGGGCGGTGCGTTCTTCGCCACCGGCATGCTGCTCATGGCCTACAACGTGTTCCGTACCGTACGCGCTTCGAACCCGGCTGAAGCTGAAGCCGCCGAACAGATTGCTGTAGTTGGAGCTCACTGATGAAGCATGAAGCAGTCGAGAAGAACATTGGCCTGCTGGCCTTCTTCATGGTTATCGCCGTCAGTGTCGGCGGCCTGACCCAGATCGTTCCGCTGTTTTTCCAGGACGTCACCAACAAGCCGGTCGAAGGCATGAAGCCCCGCCCAGCCCTTGAACTGGAAGGCCGGGACGTTTTCATCGCCAACGGCTGTGTCAGCTGCCACTCGCAGATGATCCGTCCGTTCCGCGCCGAAACCGAACGCTACGGCCATTACTCGGTCGCCGGTGAAAGCGTCTGGGATCACCCGTTCCTGTGGGGTTCCAAGCGTACCGGCCCGGACCTGGCCCGTGTCGGCGGTCGTTACTCCGATGACTGGCAGCGCGCGCACCTGTACAACCCGCGCAACGTGGTGCCGGAGTCGAAAATGCCGGCCTACCCGTTCCTCGTGGAAAACAAGCTCGACGGCAAGGACACCGCGAAAAAAATGGAAGTCTTGCGCACACTCGGCGTGCCTTACACCGACGAAGACATCGCCGGTGCGAAGGATGCCGTGAAGGGCAAAACCGAAATGGACGCGCTGGTGGCCTATCTGCAAGGCCTGGGCACCATCATCAAAAGCAAACGGTGATCTAAATGGATATCGGGATGATTCGTGGCCTGGGCACCGTTGTCGTGATGGTAGCCTTCGTCGGTCTGGCCTTGTGGGTAATGAATTCGGCGCGTTCCTTGGCCGTTTTCAGTTTTTTCATCGCCTTGGTGGCGCGCAGTACCGGCATCTCCAGGCTCAGCGCGGTCAGGGTCCG
>NZ_JBNNVQ010000261.1:0-1392 GCF_050280625.1 Pseudomonas sp. NPDC089569 | reverse complement strand
TTTCCGTAGGCAGAAGCGAAGTCATTCAGGCGTCTGAGCTCGATGTCCCGGGCCCGCAGGCGAAATTACAGGGCGCGGAGGAAACGGTCGTTCTTCAGGGCAGTCATGTCGGCATCCGGAAAAAAAGTGCGGGCATTTTCTCAGAGCCGGGCGCAAAAGGCACGGATGCAGGTCAGCCTTTTGTCTATCGGGTCAATTTGTCGCGGGGAGAATCACGGTTTTCGCAACACCGCGAAACAACTGTGGGAGCGAGCCTGCTCGCGATGAGGGCGTGTCAGTCAATACATCAGTGACTGATACACCGCTATCGCGAGCAGGCTCGCTCCCACAGGGGCATTGCCTTCAGCTCAGGGAAGGGTCAGACGCCCAGGTAATCCAGGATCCCTTCGGCTGCGTTGCGGCCTTCGAAGATCGCGGTCACCACCAGGTCCGAACCGCGCACCATGTCGCCACCGGCAAAGATTTTCGGGTTGCTGGTCTGGTGCTTGTACTGGCCCTGCTCAGGCGCGACAACGCGGCCCTGGCTGTCGGTCTGGATGCTGAATTGCTCGAACCACGGCGCCGGGCTTGGGCGGAAACCGAATGCGATGACCACAGCGTCAGCCGGGATGACCTCTTCGGAACCGGGGATCGGCTCGGGGCTGCGACGGCCGCGGGCGTCCGGCTCGCCGAGACGCGTCTCGACCACCTTCACACCTTCGACCTTGTCTTCACCGACGATAGCGATCGGCTGGCGGTTGTAGAGGAATTTCACGCCTTCTTCCTTGGCGTTCTTCACCTCTTTGCGCGAGCCCGGCATGTTCGCTTCGTCACGACGATAGGCACAGGTCACCGATTTGGCGCCCTGGCGAATCGAGGTTCGGTTGCAGTCCATCGCCGTGTCGCCACCACCGAGCACCACGACCTTCTTGCCTTTCATGTCGACGAAATCTTCCGGCGACTTTTCAAAGCCCAGGTTGCGGTTGACGTTGGCGATCAGGAAGTCCAGCGCGTCATACACCCCCGGCAGGTCCTCACCGGCAAAGCCGCCCTTCATGTAGGTGTAGGTGCCCATGCCCATGAACACGGCATCGTATTCTTCGAGCAGTTGCTCCATGGTGATGTCCTTGCCCACCTCGGTGTTGAGGCGGAACTGGATGCCCATGCCGGTGAAGACTTCGCGGCGATTGCTCAGCACGGTCTTTTCCAGTTTGAACTCGGGGATACCGAAGGTCAGCAGGCCACCGATTTCCGGGTTCTTGTCGAACACCACCGGCGTTACACCGCCGCGCACCAGCACGTCGGCACAACCCAGGCCATTCCGTCGGCCGCTTCGAGGTGGCGCGGGCCGAGGCCAAGGTCAGCGAGACCCAGGCGCAATCCCAGGTTTATCAGGTACAGGTCAAGCGTTGC
>NZ_JBNNVQ010000260.1:0-1394 GCF_050280625.1 Pseudomonas sp. NPDC089569 | reverse complement strand
TACAGCGAAGATGGCCATCTTGTCTTAGACTTTAATTGCCACGGGTTTAACTCCTTCTTGTTACCGTTTCATCCGGTCGTAACCGAATGTCGTTTTGGTGTCTGATTCGGTAAGGAACCGGGAGCACCATCTGCGTAGGCTTGAGGTTTAAGACTTGCGTCGCCTACGGTCTTGGATAGCCCCCGCCAGGCAGGGACCCCAATCTTTCCAATTGGCGCAATTATCTTGCGCCAATTGCTGTCTTACGCGTTCAGCGAGCTCTGGTCGATGACCAGACCTGGGCCCATGGTGGTGCTCAGGGTAACGCGCTTGACGTAAATACCTTTCGAAGAAGCTGGCTTGATACGCTTCAAGTCGGCGATCAGTGCTTCAACGTTTTCTTTCAGCTTGACGGCATCAAAACCAATCTTGCCTACGGAAGTGTGGATAATGCCGTTTTTGTCGGTGCGATAACGAACCTGACCAGCCTTGGCGTTCTTGACAGCGCCAGCTACGTCTGGAGTTACAGTGCCGACTTTAGGGTTAGGCATCAGGCCACGTGGGCCGAGGATCTGACCCAACTGACCTACAACACGCATTGCATCCGGGGATGCGATGACCACGTCATAGTTCAGGTCGCCGCCTTTCATTTCGGCAGCCAGGTCGTCCATGCCAACGCGGTCAGCGCCGGCAGCCAGAGCGGCTTCAGCAGCTGGGCCTTGGGTGAACACAGCAACGCGAACGGTCTTGCCAGTGCCGTGAGGCAGCACAGTAGCGCTACGAACGACCTGGTCAGATTTACGCGGGTCAACACCCAGGTTAACAGCAACGTCAAACGACTCGCTGAACTTGACAGTCGACAGCTCGGCCAGCAGTGCAGCGGCGTCTACAATGTTGTAGGCCTTGCCTGCTTCGATTTTGCCGGCGATAGCCTTTTGACGCTTGGTCAGCTTAGCCATTACACACCCTCCACGTTAAGGCCCATGCTACGAGCAGAACCGGCGATAGTACGCACGGCTGCTTCCATATCAGCTGCAGTCAGATCCGCGTTTTTGGTTTTCGCGATTTCTTCCAGCTGAGCACGGGTTACAGTGCCAACCTTAACGGTGTTCGGACGAGCGGAACCGCTGGTCAGACCGGCCGCCTTCTTCAGCAGAACCGAAGCAGGGGTGGATTTGGTTTCGAAAGTGAAGCTACGGTCGCTGTAGACAGTGATGATCACTGGAGTCGGCAGACCTGGCTCAAGACCCTGAGTACGGGCGTTGAAAGCCTTGCAGAATTCCATGATGTTCACGCCGTGCTGACCCAGGGCAGGACCAACAGGTGGGCTTGGGTTAGCCTGAGCGGCCTTCACTTGCAGCTTGATGTAAGCGGTTAACTTCTTGGCCATGAGGCACTCCAATTTCGGGTTCAAA
>NZ_JBNNVQ010000259.1:0-1502 GCF_050280625.1 Pseudomonas sp. NPDC089569 | reverse complement strand
CCGATGAGCCGCGAGCGTTGCGAGCTGCTCAAGCTGCCGTTGATGGCGCCGCGCAACGGCTCCGGCTTCGGCACCAAGTTCACCGTGTCCATCGAGGCGGCCACCGGCGTGACCACCGGCATTTCCGCCGCCGACCGCGCGCGCACCGTGCAAGCGGCTGCCGCCCGTGATGCCAAGGCAGAAGACATTGTCAGCCCGGGTCACATTTTCCCGCTGATGGCCCAGGCCGGCGGCACCCTGGCCCGCGCCGGTCACACCGAGGCGGCCTGCGACCTGGCGCGCATGGCCGGTTTCGAGCCGAGCGGCGTGATCTGCGAAGTGATGAACGACGACGGCACCATGTCCCGTCGTGCGGAACTGGAAGCTTTCGCAGCCGAACATGACATCAAGATCGGCACCATCGCCGACCTGATCCACTACCGCATGATCCATGAACGTACCGTTCAGCGGATTGCCGAGCAGCCACTGGACAGCGAACTGGGCCAATTCAACCTGGTGACCTATCGTGATGCCGTGGAAGGCGACGTGCACATGGCCCTGACCCTGGGCAACATCTGCGCCGAAGAGCCGACACTGGTGCGCGTGCACAACATGGACCCGCTGCGCGACCTGCTGATGGTCAAGCAACCGGGCCGCTGGAGCCTGCGTGCCGCGATGGCAACGGTTGCCGAGGCTGGCAGCGGTGTGGTGCTGTTGCTCGGTCACCCGCTTGACGGTGACGTTTTGCTGGCGCATATCCGCGAAACGGCGGATCAGGCCGCGGTGAAAAAGCCGACCACCTACAGCACTGTCGGGGCTGGTTCGCAGATCCTGCGTGACCTGGGCGTGCGCAAAATGCGCCTGATGTCGGCACCGATGAAATTCAACGCGATATCCGGTTTCGATCTGGAAGTTGTAGAATACGTGCCCTCCGAATAATGACCGGTTGTTTCCGGCCCTGAATTCGCGGCAAATAAATCACTGAGGGGCGCGTAACAGACGCGTCCCGGCTCTTTAAGAGATCTATCGAATGACCCTGAAGACCATCGAAGGTACGTTCATCGCCCCTAAAGGCCGCTACGCTCTGGTAGTGGGCCGTTTCAACAGCTTCGTCGTTGAAAGCCTGGTCAGCGGTGCAATCGATGCCCTGGTTCGCCATGGCGTGAGCGAAAGCGACATCACCATCATCCGTGCCCCTGGCGCCTTCGAAATTCCGCTGGTTGCGCAGAAAGTCGCCCAGAAAGGCGAGTTCGCGGCAATCATCGCGCTGGGCGCGGTCATTCGTGGCGGTACTCCGCATTTCGAATACGTGGCTGGCGAATGCACCAAGGGCCTGGCCCAGGTGTCCATGGAGTTCGGCGTACCGGTCGCTTTCGGCGTGCTGACCGTCGACTCCATCGAGCAAGCCATCGAACGTTCCGGCACCAAAGCCAAAGGACTCTGGGCTTCGGCCGATCGCCACGCCCACGATACCGCCAGCGACCGATCCGATACCGGCACCGATTGCCGTGCGGCTTAGCTCA
>NZ_JBNNVQ010000258.1:0-1502 GCF_050280625.1 Pseudomonas sp. NPDC089569 | reverse complement strand
GACAGCGTGGCTGTGACCCGCGAAATCGACGGCGGCGCACAGACCGTTTCCCTGAAACTGCCGGCCATCGTCACCACCGACCTGCGTTTGAACGAGCCGCGCTACGCGTCCCTGCCAAACATCATGAAAGCCAAGAAGAAGCCTCTCGAGACCCTGACTCCAGACGCTTTGGGCGTTTCCACCGCCTCCACCAACAAGACCTTGAAAGTCGAAGCGCCTGCTGCACGCAGCGCGGGTATCAAGGTCAAGTCGGTGGCTGAACTGGTCGAGAAACTGAAAAACGAAGCGAAGGTAATCTAAATGACTATCTTGGTTATTGCTGAACACGACAACAAAGTGCTGGCCCCGGCCACGCTGAACACCGTTGCTGCCGCTGCCAAAATCGGTGGCGACATCCACGTTCTGGTTGCAGGCCAGGGCGCTGGCGCCGTGGCTGAAGCCGCTGCGCAAATCGCCGGCGTGAGCAAGGTCCTGAACGCCGACAACGCCGCTTACGCGCATCAGTTGCCGGAAAACGTCGCGCCTCTGGTTGCAGAGCTGGGCAAGGGCTACAGCCACATCCTGGCTGCCGCCACTTCCAACGGCAAAAACATCCTGCCGCGCGTTGCCGCTGCACTGGACGTTGACCAGATCTCCGAGATCATCTCGGTAGAAAGCGCCGACACCTTCAAGCGCCCGATCTACGCCGGTAACGCCATCGCGACCGTGCAATCGAACGCTGCGGTCAAAGTGATCACCGTGCGTGCCACCGGTTTCGACCCGGTTGCTGCTACCGGTGGTTCGGCTGCCGTTGAAGCCGTTGCTGCTGCTCACAACGCCGGCATCTCCAGCTTCGTTGGCGAAGAACTGGCCAAGTCCGATCGTCCGGAACTGACCGCTGCCAAGATCGTCGTATCCGGCGGCCGCGGCATGCAGAACGGCGACAACTTCAAACACCTGTACGCTCTGGCCGACAAGCTGGGCGCTGCCGTGGGTGCTTCGCGCGCCGCGGTCGACGCAGGTTTCGTCCCGAACGACATGCAGGTCGGTCAGACCGGCAAGATCGTTGCACCACAGCTGTACATCGCCGTCGGTATCTCCGGCGCGATCCAGCACCTGGCCGGCATGAAAGACTCCAAAGTGATCGTTGCGATCAACAAGGACGAAGAAGCGCCGATCTTCCAGGTGGCCGATTACGGCCTGGTGGCGGACCTGTTCGAAGCGGTCCCTGAGCTGGAGAAGCTGGTTTAATCCGGCGTCTTCACTTATAAAAAAGCCCGGCCTTATGGCCGGGTTTTTTTTGCTTATTTTCCTGTAGGAGCGAGCACGCTCGCGATGAACGCCAACGATGACGCTGGCATGCTGACACCCCGCGGTGCCCAATGGTTTTTCGCGAGCATGCTCGCTCCTACAGTTAGAGGCTAACCATCCGGCCGGATTTTTTGCTTTTTTTCCTGTAGGAGCGAGCAAGCTCGCGATGGACGCCAACGATGACGCTGGCCGCCTGACACCCCGCGGTGCCT
>NZ_JBNNVQ010000257.1:0-1525 GCF_050280625.1 Pseudomonas sp. NPDC089569 | reverse complement strand
CAGGCCGGCGATACCCAGCTTGGCCGCCGAGTAGTTGGCCTGGCCGACGTTGCCAATCAGGCCTGGCCAGGTAGCTCATGCCGGCGTACCCGCTGAAGGTCAGCATCAAGGTCGCCACGAGGAAGGCCAGGATGTAGATCAGGATGTGCTTCTTGGCCACTTCGATCCCGCGCTTGACCGGCAGCACCGGAATCGATGCGGCCAGGTAATCGTTGAAGCGGAAGATCGCGATGGCATAGGAATGCGGCATCTGCCACAGGCTGAACATCACCAGCAGGGTCAGCGCGGCCATGTCGAAGCTGTTGCTTACCGCGACGTAGCCGATCACCGGCGGCATGGCGCCCGACAGACTGCCCACCAGCGTGCCGTGAACCGACTTGCGCTTGAGGTACAGGCTGTAGAAGCCTACGTAGATAACAAAACCGATGACGGCGAACTGGGCGGCCAACGGGTTGGCCACCTTGTACAGCAATGCAACGCCGGCAACGCCCAGGACGGTCGCGTAGGCCAGGGCCAGTTTCAGGGAGATGAGGCCCTGGACCAGCACCCGGTTCTTGGTGCGTTCCATCTTCAGGTCGATGTCGCGGTCGATGCAGTTGTTGAACACGCAACCGGAGGCAACCACCAGGGACGTGCCGATCATGGCGGCCAGGAAGATGGCCAGATCGACATGCCCTTTCGATGCAAGGAAAAATCCGCCTGCCACCGAAAGCACGTTACCGAAAATGATCCCCGGTTTGGTGATTTGGATAAAGTGCTTAAGGGACATGCGGATCTACCTCACTTCGCCATCATGAACGTGTGGATGCTGAACATGATCCACAGCGACAAGCCAACCAGCAGAACAATCACGATCGCGGCGAAAACAAACGCAATCACGTTGTTACGCTGCGCGGCCGAGCGGTCCAGGTGCAGGAAGTACACCAGGTGCACCAGCACCTGGATGACGGCGAACGCGACGACGATCATCAGGGTGATCGACTTCGGCAGCGTCGGGTACATCACCAGACCGAACGGGATCAGGGTCAGGATGACCGACAGGATGAAGCCGATGCCGTAGGACTTGACGCTGCCGTGACCGGCGTCGTGGCTGTCGTGGGAATGAGCGTTAGCCATTTACATAGTCCCCATCAGGTAAACAACGGTGAATACACAGATCCACACCACGTCCAGGAAGTGCCAGAACAGGCTCAGGCAGCTCAGACGGGTCTTGTTGGTCGCCGTCAGGCCTTTCTTGTGCACCTGGTACATCATGATCGCCATCCAGATCAGACCGCTGGTCACGTGCAGACCGTGGGTACCGACCAGGGTGAAGAACCCGGACAGGAAGCCGGAACGGTTAGGACCGAAGCCCTCGGAGATCAGCATGTGGAACTCGTTGATCTCCATGCCGATGAAGCCGGCACCGAACAGGAAGGTCAGGGCCAGCCAGCCCAGGACCTGCGTCTTGTTACCACGGAAGAACGCCAGCATGGCGAAGCCGTAGGTGATCGAACTGAACAGCAGCAGAGCGGTTTCGCCCAGT
>NZ_JBNNVQ010000256.1:0-1544 GCF_050280625.1 Pseudomonas sp. NPDC089569 | reverse complement strand
GACGGCAGCGTGGTGCTGCGGCATGCCGACGGCAGCGAGGAAACCTACGTTCACGATACGCAGGCGCGGCTGGTGCGCCGGGTCGAGGCCGACGGCGGCGAACGGCAGCGGGCCTACGACGCCCAGGGCCGGCTGATCGCCGAACAGGACGCGCTCGGCGCCGTCACCGAATACCGCTACGACGACCTCGGTCGGCTGATCGCGCTGATTCCGCCCGAGGACGAGCCAACCTCCTACGAATACCGCAACGGTTTCCTGCACGCGCGTTACCGCGGCCAGGCCAAGTGGACCTATCAGCGCAACGCCCAGGGCGACGTCACCTGGCTGATCGACCCCGACGGCCACAGCACCTACCACGAGTACGACAAACAGGGCCGGCTGGTGCTGATCCGCCACCCGGACCAGAGCCTCCAGCATCTGCTCTGGAACCACCGCGGGCAACTGCTCGAAGACCGCCTGCCCAGCGGCGGCCGTCGGCGGTTTTCCTACGATGTGCAGGGACGCTTGCTGACCCGCGAGGATGAATTCGGCGCCATCACCTGCTACCAGTGGGACGCGCTGGGCCGTCTGCTGCGGCTCACCCAGCCCGACGGCAGCAGCCGCCACTTCAGCTACAACGCCTACGGCCAGATCACCGCCGAGCACGATGAACTGGAGCGCGTCACCCGCTACGAGTACGCCGACGACCTGCATCTCGTCAGCCGGCGCATCAACCCCGACGGCAGTGAGCTCAAGTACCGCTACGACCATGCCCGGCTGCTGCTCACCGCCATCGAGAACGAAGTCGGCGACACCTATCGGCTGGACTACACGCCGGGGGGGCTGATCCGCCAGGAGACCGGCTTCGACGGCCGACGCACGGCTTATGCCTACGACCTCAATGGCCGGTTGCTGGAAAAGACCGAGTTTGGTGATGACGGCTCGCAACTCATCACGGCCTACCAGCGCGACAGCGCCGGGCGCCTGCTGCGCAAGACCCTGCCCGATGGCATCGCGGTCGCCTACCGCTACGACCGCCTCGGCCGGCTGGTCGGCGTCGACGACGGCCAGGACCACCCGCTGGAGTTCGAGTACGACGCCCACGACCGCCTGATCACCGAACATCAGGGCTGGGGCACGCTGCGCTATGGCTATGACGCCAGCGGCCAGCTCGAACACCTGCGCCTGCCGGACAACAACCGCCTGCACTACCAGCGCGCCAAGGGTGGCGGCCTGACCGCCATCGCCCTCAACGGCACGTGCCTGACCCGTCACCGTTTCGACGGCGGCCGCGAGCGCCTGCGCCAGCAGGGCCAGCTGCTCAGCGAAATGGCCTACGACGAGCAGGGCCGTTTGCAGGCCCATGCCGTCAGCCAGTCACAGCGTGCGCTGTACCGTCGCGATTATGCCTACAGCGCCAACGGCAACCTCCTGCAGGTGGCCGACAGTCGCCACGGCCCGCGCCACTACCAGTACGACGCGCTCGACCGCCTGACCCGCGTGCGCCACGGCCGTGACCTGCCCGCGGAACACTTCAGCCACGACCCGGCCGGCAACCTGCTGAT
>NZ_JBNNVQ010000255.1:0-1552 GCF_050280625.1 Pseudomonas sp. NPDC089569 | reverse complement strand
CCTTGCTCAAGACCGATACCCATCGCCGCCTGCTCGACGAATATGCCGGCGCTACGGATCTTGCCCGCCAGGTACAACTGGCCGCCCAACGCTGGACACCGAAACCGGGCAGATCCTCGACACCGACGCCATCGACAACCGTCTGAAGTCCCGTCACCCGTACAAGCAATGGCTGCGCAAGAATGCCCTGCGCATCCAGGCGACCATGGAAGACAACGACAACGGTTCGGCCTTCTATGACGTCGATCAGCTCAAGCAGTACATGAAGATGTACCAGGTCACGTTCGAAGAGCGCGACCAGGTACTGCGTCCGCTCGGTGAGCAAGGCTACGAGGCCGTGGGCTCGATGGGCGACGATACGCCGATGGCCGTGCTGTCCCAGCGCGTGCGCACGCCATACGACTACTTCCGCCAGCAGTTCGCGCAGGTGACCAACCCGCCGATCGACCCGCTGCGTGAAGCCATCGTCATGTCGCTGGAAATCTGCCTCGGTGCCGAGCGCAACATTTTCCAGGAGTCGCCGGAGCACGCCTCGCGTGTGATCCTCAGCTCGCCGATCATTTCCCCGGCCAAGTGGCGCTCGTTGATGAACCTCGATCGCCCTGGTTTCGAGCGCGCGATCATCGACCTCAACTACGACGAAAGCGTCGGCCTCGAAGCGGCGATCCGCAGCGTTGCCGATCAGGCTGAAGAAGCCGTGCGCGCCGGCAAGACCCAGGTCGTACTGAGCGACCGTCACATTGCGCCAGGCAAGTTGCCGATCCATGCGTCGCTGGCCACCGGTGCGGTGCACCACCGCCTGACCGAAAAGGGCCTGCGTTGCGACTCCAACATCCTGGTGGAAACCGCGACCGCTCGCGATCCGCATCACTTCGCGGTGCTGGTCGGCTTCGGTGCCTCGGCGGTCTATCCGTTCCTGGCCTATGAAGTGTTGGGTGACCTGATCCGTACCGGTGAAGTGCTGGGCGACCTTTACGAGGTGTTCAAGAACTACCGTAGAGGCATCACCAAGGGCCTGCTCAAGATCCTGTCGAAGATGGGCATCTCGACCATCACCTCCTATCGCGGAGCACAACTGTTCGAAGCGATCGGTCTGTCCGAGGAAGTCTGCAACCTGAGCTTCAAGGGCGTGCCGAGCCGCATCAAGGGTGCACGTTTCGTCGACATCGAAGCCGAGCAGAAAGCCCTGGCCACCGAAGCCTGGAGTTCGCGCAAGCCGATCCAGCAAGGCGGCCTGCTGAAGTTTGTCCACGGTGGCGAATACCACGCCTACAACCCGGACGTGGTCAACACCCTGCAAGCCGCTGTGCAGCAGGGCGACTACAGCAAGTTCAAGGAATACACCTCGCTGGTGGACAACCGTCCGGTGTCGATGATCCGCGACCTGTTGAAGGTCAAGACGCTGGATACGCCGCTGGACATCAGCGAAGTCGAGCCACTGGAGTCGGTGCTCAAGCGCTTCGATTCCGCCGGTATCTCGCTGGGCGCCCTGTCGCCGGAAGCTCACGTGGCCAAAGTAATCGAGCCTGTGACGGAGGGCGACAAGCATGTC
>NZ_JBNNVQ010000254.1:0-1552 GCF_050280625.1 Pseudomonas sp. NPDC089569 | reverse complement strand
GAGCATGCTCGCTCCTACAGGGGTTCCGTTTAACGCGTTATGCTGCCCGACACCGCCACCGACTGAGACGTCGCCATGTCCACCCCAAGCATGACTCTCCGATGGGCCGCTCCAAGGGCGGCATGCACCGCAACACCCGCGCCGAAGACATGTCGGCGCACCTGATCAGCAAGCTGCTGGAACGTAACGTCAAGGTCGACCCGAATGAGGTCGAAGACGTGATCTGGGGCTGTGTGAACCAGACCCTGGAGCAGGGTTGGAACATTGCCCGCATGGCATCGTTGATGACCCAGATCCCGCACACCTCGGCCGGCCAGACCGTCAGCCGCCTGTGCGGCTCGTCCATGAGCGCGTTGCACACCGCAGCTCAAGCGATCATGACCGGAAATGGTGACGTCTTCGTCGTTGGCGGCGTCGAGCACATGGGCCACGTGAGCATGATGCACGGCGTGGACCCGAACCCGCACATGTCCCTGTACGCGGCGAAAGCCTCGGGCATGATGGGCCTGACCGCTGAAATGCTGGGCAAGATGCACGGCATTACGCGTGAACAACAGGACGCTTTCGGCGTGCGCTCCCACCAACTCGCCCACAAGGCAACGGTGGAAGGCAAGTTCAAGGACGAAATCATCCCGATGCAAGGCTATGACGAGAACGGTTTCCTGAAACTGTTCGACTACGACGAAACCATTCGTCCGGAAACCACCCTGGAAAGCCTGGCGACACTCAAGCCTGCTTTCAACCCGAAGGGCGGCACCGTGACGGCGGGTACTTCGTCGCAGATCACCGACGGTGCCTCGTGCATGATCGTGATGTCGGCGCAGCGTGCGCAGGATCTGGGCATACAGCCTATGGCGGTGATTCGCTCGATGGCCGTGGCAGGTGTGGACCCGGCAATCATGGGCTATGGTCCAGTACCGGCTACGCAAAAAGCGCTGAAACGCGCGGGTCTGAGCATCAACGATATCGACTTCTTCGAGCTCAATGAAGCTTTCGCCGCACAGGCTCTGCCAGTGCTGAAAGATCTGAAAGTGCTCGACAAGATGAACGAGAAGGTTAACCTGCACGGCGGTGCCATCGCCCTGGGTCACCCGTTCGGTTGCTCCGGTGCGCGGATTTCCGGCACGTTGCTCAATGTAATGAAGCAAAATGGCGGTACCTTCGGGGTAGCCACCATGTGCATTGGTCTCGGCCAAGGCATCTCCACCGTCTTCGAACGCGTTTAATCGTTTCGTCGACGGAAGCCGGGGCCAAGTGCCCCGGTTTTTGTTTTTCCGGATTTATTTTGTTTTTATTTTGAAAATATTTGAGTGAGGGCCGAAGCATGCCGATACAACCTGGGCTCTACCAACATTACAAAGGTCCGCAGTACCGCGTGTTCAGTGTCGCGCGGCATTCGGAGACCGAGGAAGAAGTGGTCTTCTATCAGGCCCTGTATGGCGATTACGGCTTTTGGGCCGCGAGTGGGAAAAAGACGGTATCAAGCGTTACACCACCGAAATCGTGGTAGACATGCAAGGCACCATGCAATTGCTGGGTGGCCGTCCGCAAC
>NZ_JBNNVQ010000253.1:0-1580 GCF_050280625.1 Pseudomonas sp. NPDC089569 | reverse complement strand
GGTTCGCGCTGAAAACCGCGTTCTTCATCATGCTGTTCATCCTGCTGCGCGCTTCCATCCCGCGCCCGCGTTATGACCAGGTGATGGACTTCAGCTGGAAATTCTGCCTGCCACTGACCCTGATCAATTTGCTGGTGACCGCTGCGGTTGTGTTGTTGAACACGCCTGCGGGCGCGGTTCAGTGAGGATTTGACCCATGTTCAAATATATTGGTGACATCGTTAAGGGTACTGGTACCCAGCTGCGCAGCCTGGTGATGATCTTCGGCCACGGCTTTCGCAAGCGCGACACCCTGCAATACCCGGAAGAACCGGTCTACCTGCCGCCGCGCTACCGTGGCCGTATCGTCCTGACCCGCGACCCCGACGGCGAAGAGCGCTGTGTAGCCTGCAACCTGTGCGCCGTGGCTTGCCCGGTTGGTTGCATTTCGCTGCAGAAAGCCGAAACCGAAGACGGCCGCTGGTATCCGGACTTCTTCCGTATCAACTTCTCGCGTTGCATCTTTTGCGGCCTCTGCGAGGAAGCCTGCCCGACCACCGCGATCCAGCTGACGCCGGATTTCGAAATGGCCGAGTTCAAACGTCAGGACCTGGTGTACGAGAAAGAAGATCTGCTGATCTCCGGCCCCGGCAAAAACCCTGATTACAACTTCTATCGTGTTGCAGGTATGGCGATTGCTGGCAAGCCGAAAGGCGCCGCGCAGAACGAAGCCGAACCGATCAACGTGAAGAGCTTGCTGCCTTAAGGAAGAAAGATGGAATTCGCTTTCTATTTCGCATCGGGTATCGCGGTTGTGTCCACGCTTCGCGTGGTCACCAACACCAATCCCGTGCACGCCCTGCTCTACCTGATCATTTCGCTGATCTCCGTGGCGATGACGTTTTTCGCCCTCGGCGCACCGTTCGCCGGTGCCCTGGAAGTGATCGCCTATGCTGGCGCCATCATGGTGCTGTTCGTGTTCGTGGTGATGATGCTCAACCTCGGCCCTGCCGCGGTTCAGCAGGAGCGCACTTGGCTCAAGCCCGGCATCTGGGCAGGCCCGGTGATTCTCGCCGCACTGCTGTTGGTTGAACTGCTTTACGTGCTGTTCTCCCATCAGAGCGGTCAGGCCATCGGCCAAACCACCGTGGACGCCAAGGCCGTGGGCATCAGCCTGTTCGGTCCTTACCTGCTGGTGGTCGAACTCGCCTCGATGCTGCTGCTTGCCGCAGCTGTCACGGCGTTCCATTTGGGCCGCAACGAAGCCAAGGAGCAATGACGATGCCTGCTATCCCTTTGGAGCATGGTCTGGCGGTCGCCGGCATCCTGTTCTGCCTCGGCCTGGTCGGTCTGATGGTGCGCCGCAACATTTTGTTCGTGTTGATGAGTCTGGAAGTGATGATGAACGCCTCTGCACTGGCGTTCATTGTCGCCGGTGCCCGTTGGGCGCAACCGGATGGACAGATCATGTTCATCCTGGTGATCAGCCTTGCAGCCGCCGAGGCCAGTATCGGACAAGAAACCCTGCATCGTCAATCGCGCCCCACAGCACGGCCGTGGCCGGCAAACCTTGCAGCAGGCGATGGCGGGCCAGGGCTTCG
>NZ_JBNNVQ010000252.1:0-1585 GCF_050280625.1 Pseudomonas sp. NPDC089569 | reverse complement strand
GCCAGACCTGCGTCTGCGCCAACCGTCTGTACATTCAGGACGGCGTTTACGACGCGTTCGCCGACAAGCTCAAGGCCGCTGTGGCCAAGCTGAAGATCGGTAACGGTCTGGAAGACGGCACCACCACTGGCCCGCTGATCGACGAAAAAGCCGTCGCCAAGGTGCAAGAGCACATCGCCGACGCCCTGAGCAAAGGCGCGACCGTACTGGCTGGTGGCAAGCCGATGGAAGGCAACTTCTTCGAACCGACCATCCTGACCAACGTGCCGAATACCGCTGCCGTGGCCAAGGAAGAAACCTTCGGTCCATTGGCTCCACTGTTCCGCTTCAAGGACGAAGCCGACGTGATCGCGATGTCGAACGACACCGAATTCGGTCTGGCTTCGTACTTCTACGCTCGTGACCTGGGCCGTGTGTTCCGTGTGGCCGAGGCCCTGGAATACGGCATGGTCGGCGTCAACACCGGTCTGATCTCCAACGAAGTCGCGCCGTTCGGCGGCATCAAGGCTTCGGGCCTGGGCCGTGAAGGCTCCAAGTACGGCATCGAAGATTACCTGGAAATCAAATACCTCTGCCTGGGCATCTAAGCGTCAAAGCCCGGCAAGGCATTGCTTCAAACGCAAGGGGCACGAGAGCGCTGCCCCCTTGCGTCGCTTCAAACCGGAATTTTCTCTGTGGCCGGGAGCGCCGTGGCAGTCGATCATCGCATGCTGCCGCCGTTGCTCCCCGCCGCTTAATCCTTGAACCACGCCGCCCGATGAGCGGCGAATGAGGACTGTAATGAGCAAGACTAACGCTGATTTGATGGCCCGCCGTGTCAACGCTGTTCCACGTGGTGTTGGCCAGATCCACCCGATCTTCGCCGAGTCCGCGAAGAACGCTACCGTGACCGACGTTGAAGGTCGTGAGTTCATCGACTTCGCCGGCGGTATCGCTGTACTGAACACCGGCCACGTGCACCCGAAAGTCATCGCTGCCGTGACCGAACAGCTGAACAAGCTGACCCACACCTGCTTCCAGGTTCTGGCCTACGAGCCGTACGTGGAACTGTGCGAAAAAATCAACGCCAAGGTGCCAGGCGACTTCGCCAAGAAAACCCTGCTGGTGACCACCGGTTCCGAAGCTGTTGAAAACGCCATCAAGATCGCTCGTGCCGCCACTGGCCGTGCCGGCGTGATCGCGTTCACCGGCGCTTACCACGGCCGCACCATGATGACCCTGGGCCTGACCGGTAAAGTCGTGCCTTACTCGGCCGGCATGGGTCTGATGCCAGGCGGTATCTTCCGCGCCCTGTACCCGAACGAACTGCACGGCGTGAGCATCGACGACTCGATCGCTTCCATCGAGCGCATCTTCAAGAACGACGCCGAAGCTCGCGACATCGCGGCCATCATCCTGGAGCCAGTTCAGGGTGAAGGTGGTTTCTACGTCGCTCCGAAAGAGTTCATGAAGCGTCTGCGCGCCCTGTGCGACCAGCACGGCATCCTGCTGATCGCTGACGAAGTGCAGACCGGTGCTGGCCGTACTGGCACTTTCTTCGCCAGGGAGCGGATGGGCGTTGCTGCCGACCTGACCACTGTCGCCA
>NZ_JBNNVQ010000251.1:0-1704 GCF_050280625.1 Pseudomonas sp. NPDC089569 | reverse complement strand
CAGGGGTACTGCTGAGTTGTTTCAGGCACCCATCTTCTCGGCGCCACGGTGGTGGTAGCCGATGTCCGGTACGCAATCGACGATTTCTTCACCGTCCAGCTGCAGGATGATGCGGAACGCACCGTGGGCCGAAGGGTGGTTCGGACCCAGGTTGAGGAACATGTAGTCTTCGTTCGGACCGGAACGCTTCATGCCCCAGTCTTCAGGGCGGAAGCGCGCGGCTTCTTCCTCGAGCTGTTGCTTGGCCAGGTTCAGGCTGTACGGATCGAATTCGGTGGCGCGGGCAGGAAAGTCCTTGCGCAGCGGGTGACCTTCCCAGGTCGGCGGCATCATGATGCGCGACAGGTGAGGGTGACCGGTGAAGTCGATGCCGTACATGTCCCAGACTTCACGCTCGTACCAGTTGGCGTTTGGCCAGATGCTGGTGACGCTCGGTAAGCTGAGGTCGCTCTCGGATAAGGCGACCTTGATCATTACGTCACTATTACGCTCGATCGACATCAAGTGATAGAACACGGAGAAGTCGGCGCCCGCGGGTAGCCCCTGACGCTTGGTGCGCAGACGCTCGTCCACGCCGTGCAGGTCATAGAGCATGACGTACGGCTTGGGCAGATTGCGCAGGAAAGTCAGAACCTCGACGAGTTTGGCGCGGGCAACCCAAAGCACCGGCATGCCGGTGCGGGTTGATTGGGCGGTGAACGCCTCGGGGCCAAAACGGTTGTTCAGTTCGACGACCACATCCTGGTCGTCAGCCTTGTAAGGCGGGATGTACAGAGCACTGCCTGTAGTCATGGTTATTTATCGCTTTCGGTCAACGTAAAGAATGAAGCCAGGTTCTCGTTTCTTTGAAACAGCAGATCTGGATCAGACTTCGTCAGGGCTGCGCAGGTTGGTTACCTGAATACGCTGTTCGCGGCGCTGTTCCTTCTGCGAAGGCATCTCGGCGCGATAAACGCCTTGATCGCCAACGACCCAGGAAAGTGGGCGACGCTCCTGGCCAATCGACTCCTGCAACAGCATCAAGCCTTGCAGGAAGGCTTCAGGGCGAGGCGGGCAGCCAGGTACGTAGACATCCACGGGCAGGAACTTGTCCACCCCTTGAACCACGGAGTAGATGTCGTACATGCCACCGGAGTTGGCGCAGGAACCCATGGAGATAACCCACTTCGGTTCGAGCATTTGCTCGTAGAGGCGCTGGATGATCGGCGCCATCTTGACGAAGCAGGTACCGGCGATAACCATGAAATCCGCCTGACGCGGTGATGCCCGTATTACCTCGGCGCCAAAGCGCGCGATGTCGTGGGGCGCCGTGAAGGCGGTGGTCATTTCCACATAGCAGCACGAAAGGCCGAAGTTGTACGGCCACAGGGAGTTTTTACGCCCCCAGTTGACCGCGCCACTCAGCACGTCTTCCAGCTTGCCCATGAAAATGTTTTTGTGGACTTGATCTTCTAACGGATCGGAAACGGTTTCCCGTTGGCCGATCGGATACTGCTCGTTAGGAGCATCAGGGTCGATCCGGGTGAGATTGTATTGCATTGCCAAAGCCTCATTGTTTCAGCTTCGCTTGCCGCTTGCGCCGAGCTTCCGGAGCCCAGTCAAGGGCGCCCACTCGGCCAGGATCAACGAGCTGTCGGAAACCGAGAGCGAGACGATTCTGAAGTTCCTGTTCGCCCACGCCACCCGACCGGAATTCACCCTACG
>NZ_JBNNVQ010000250.1:0-1706 GCF_050280625.1 Pseudomonas sp. NPDC089569 | reverse complement strand
CTGAGCCATTGCGAATCTCTCCTGCGGCGTATTTTAAAAATTCTTTGCGAGCTGTTTTCAGCTGGCGCTCACTCTAGCTTGGCGCTGCTTCAGCGCCATCGGAACATGGCTTTGTAAGCCAGTTCCAACAGGAAACCAATTAAATATTGGCCCCCATCTGAAAAGAGGCTGCGCGCGTGAGCGGGCAGCCTCTTCTGGGCGACAGTTAAAAAACCGTCTTATTGCTTGGCGGCAGCCAGCTGAGCAGCAACTTCTTCAGCGAAGTTGTCGACTGGCTTCTCGATGCCTTCGCCTACTTTGAAGTAGGTGAAGGAAACGATTTCAGCGCCGGCTTTCTTGGCCAGAGCACCTACGGTGATTTCCGGGTTCATCACGAAAGCTTGTTCAACCAGGCTGGCTTCGGCCAGGAACTTGGTGATACGACCAGCAATCATCTTCTCGACGATTTCAGCCGGCTTGCCTTTCATCTTGTCTTCGTTGAGCTGCAGGAAAACGCCTTTCTCGCGCTCAATGGCTTCTGGCGAAACCTGCGATGGCAGCAGGAACTCAGGGTTGCTTGCCGCCACGTGCATGGCGATTTCCTTGGCCAGCTGGACGTCGCCGCCCTTCAGGACAACAGCAACACCGATCTTGTTACCGTGCAGGTAGGTGCCGACAACATCACCTTCCACGCGCACCAGACGGCGGATGTTGACGTTTTCGCCACACTTGGCAACCAGGGCTTCACGAGCCGCTTCACGGGAAGCGATCAGTGGAGCGGCATCGGTCAGCTTCTCGGCGAAAGCTTGCTCGACGCTGTCGGCCACGAAGTTTTTGAAGTCGTCTTGCAGGGCCAGGAAGTCGGTCTGCGAGTTGACTTCCAGCAGAACGGCTACCTTGTCGTCAGCCTTGATGGCGATGGCGCCTTCGGCGGCAACGTTGCCAGCCTTTTTGGCAGCCTTGATGGCGCCCGAAGCACGCATGTCATCAATGGCTTTTTCGATGTCGCCGCCGGCCTTTTCCAGGGCCTTCTTGCAATCCATCATGCCTTCGCCGGTACGCTCGCGCAGTTCTTTGACCAGCGCCGCAGTAATTGCTGCCATTTCAAATTCCTCTTGGATAGGTTTTCAACCATTCCACCCGATCGAACGGGCGTTCAATTCTTCCCGAGCCACCTTGTTAGCTGCCGCACGTTACAGATAGAGCAGTGGGCGCCGACAAATGGTTTTCGAGGTGGCAAAAAGGGGGCCAAGCCCCCTTTTTGCTTACTGAGTCAACGCCAGGGCGTCAATTACTCAGCTGCAGCTGCCGGAGCTTCTTCAACGAAAACTTCGGTGCCGCCAGCAACATTGTTGCGACCACGGATAACAGCGTCAGCCATCGAACCCATGTACAGCTGGATAGCGCGGATTGCGTCATCGTTGCCTGGGATGATGTAGTCAACGCCTTCCGGGCTGCTGTTGGTATCGACTACGCCGATAACCGGGATACCCAGCTTGTTGGCTTCGGTGATCGCGATGCGCTCGTGATCAACGTCGATGACGAACAGAGCGTCTGGCAGGCCGCCCATGTCCTTGATACCACCCAGGGAACGATCCAGCTTTTCCAGGTCACGAGTGCGCATCAGCGCTTCTTTCTTGGTCAGCTTGGCGAAAGTACCGTCTTCGGCTTGTACTTCAAGGTCTCGCAGACGATTGATGGAAGCACGGATGGTTTTGAAGTTGGTC
>NZ_JBNNVQ010000249.1:0-1745 GCF_050280625.1 Pseudomonas sp. NPDC089569 | reverse complement strand
CCGTAGCGCGCTTCCTGGCGCTCGCGAAAGAACGCCTCGTAGCTCATCACCGGTTTGTCCGGGTGTTTGCTTTGCATGTGCTCGACATAGTTGTCGTAGTCGGGCATGCCCACCATCAGGCGCGCAGCCTGACCGAGGTACTTACCCAGACGACTCAGGTCATTGAACATGCGGCAATCCTCCTTTTACGCATCCGGCAGCGCCTGGAAGGGCGATTCCTTGTCCGTACGCTCTTTGGTACCCCAGGAGGCAATGCCCACCTTGAGTGCATAGAACAGGATACTGAACACCACGAACAGGAACAGCGCGGTCAACGTTGCGTTGGTGTAGGCGTTGAAGATCACATGCTGCATCTGCGTGATGTCCTTGGCCGGAGCAACGATCTGACCACCGGCCAGGGCGTCACTGTATTTCTTGGCCAGGGCCAGGAAGCCTACCGCCGGGCTGGCATCGAACAGCTTGATAAAGCCTGCGGTGGTGGTGCAGATCAACAGCCACATCGCCGGCAACAAGGTGACCCAGACGTAACGCTGGCGCTTCATTTTGATCAGCACGACAGTGCCGAGCATCAGTGCGATACCGGCCAGCATCTGGTTGGAGATGCCGAACAGCGGCCACAAGGTGTTGATGCCACCCAGCGGATCGATCACGCCCTGGTACAGCAGCCAGCCCCACATCGCCACACAACCGGCGGTGGCGATCAGGTTGGCGGTCCAGGATTCGGTGCGGCGCAGCGCCGGCACGAAGGAACCGAGCAAGTCCTGCAGCATGAAACGCCCGGCACGGGTGCCAGCGTCCACTGCGGTGAGGATGAACAGCGCTTCGAACAGGATCGCGAAGTGGTACCAGAACGCCATGGTGTTTTCACCCGGCAACACGCTGTGCAGGATCTGCGCGATACCCACCGCCAGGGTCGGCGCACCGCCGGCACGGGCCAGCACGGTGGTTTCACCGATGTCATGGGCGACCGCTTGCAGGGCGTCCGGAGTGATGGCGAAGCCCCAGCCGCTGACGGCTTGTGCCACCGCAATCACATCGCCACCAACCACGGCGGCCGGGCTGTTCATGGCGAAGTAGACACCGGGTTCGATTACCGAAGCGGCGACCATGGCCATGATCGCCACGAAGGACTCCATCAGCATGCCGCCGTAACCGATGTAACGGGCGTTAACTTCGTTATCGAGCAATTTGGGTGTGGTACCGGAGGAGATCAACGCATGGAACCCGGACACCGCACCACAGGCGATGGTGATGAACAGGAACGGGAACAGACCGCCCTTCCAAACCGGGCCCGTGCCGTCGATGAACTGGGTCACTGCCGGCATTTTCAGCATGGGCATGGTCACCAGAATGCCGATGGCCAGCGCAACGATGGTGCCGATTTTCAGGAAGGTCGACAGGTAGTCACGCGGTGCGAGGATCAGCCATACCGGCAGCACAGCAGCAACAAAACCGTAGCCGATCAGCATCCAGGTAATCTGCACGCCGGTGAAGCTGAAGGCCTTGGCCCACACCGGATCGGCGGCAATCTGCCCTCCCAGCCAGATCGAACCCAGCAGCAGCAAGACCCCGATAACCGAGATTTCACCAATGCGGCCGGGGCGGATGTAGCGCATGTAGACGCCCATGAACATCGCGATCGGGATGGTCGCCATCACCGTGAAAATGCCCCATGGGCTTTCGGCCAGGGCCTTGACCACGATCAGCGCCAGCACCGCGAGGATGATGATCATGATCAGGAAGCA
>NZ_JBNNVQ010000248.1:0-1767 GCF_050280625.1 Pseudomonas sp. NPDC089569 | reverse complement strand
GGGCAGCGCCCAGCCGCCGCGCCTGATCGTCATGCAATACAACGGCGGCAAGAAATCCGAGAAGCCCTACGCGCTGGTCGGCAAGGGCATCACCTTCGACACCGGCGGCATCAGCCTGAAGCCGGGTGCCGGCATGGACGAAATGAAATTCGACATGGGTGGCGCCGCCAGCGTATTCGGCACCCTGCGTGCCGTGCTTGAACTGAAGCTGCCGATCAACCTGGTGTGCATCCTGGCGTGCGCCGAGAACATGCCCAGCGGCACCGCTTCGCGCCCGGGTGACATCGTCACCACCATGAGCGGTCAGACCGTGGAAATCCTCAACACCGACGCCGAAGGCCGCCTGGTGCTGTGCGACGCACTGACCTACTCTGAGCGATTCAAGCCGCAAGCCGTGATCGACATCGCCACCCTGACCGGCGCCTGCGTGGTTGCACTGGGTTCCCACACATCGGGCCTGCTGGGCAACAACGACGAGTTGATCGGCCAACTGCTGAGCGCCGGCAAGGCTGCCGACGACCGCGCCTGGCAACTGCCGCTGTTCGATGAGTATCAAGAGCAACTGGACAGCCCGTTTGCCGACATCGCCAACATCGGCGGACCGAAAGCGGGAACCATCACCGCTGCGTGCTTCCTGTCGCGCTTCACCAAGAACCTGAACTGGGCGCACCTGGACATCGCCGGCACCGCCTGGACCAGTGGCGGCAAGGACAAGGGCGCCACCGGCCGTCCGGTTCCCCTGCTGACCCAGTACCTGCTGGACCGCGCCAAAGCCTGAAACCGATGAACCTGGGGGGCGTCACTTTCGGGTGACGCCGTTCAGGATCAGGAACCGCAATGACCAAAGTCGACTTCTATATCCTGCCCAGCGCCGATCCATCGGCACGCCTGGACTTTGCCTGCAAACTCACCGAAAAAGCCTGGCGCATGGGTCACCGCGTCTACCTGCACTGCACCGATGCCGCCCAGCGCGACGACCTCGATGCGCGCCTGTGGGCATTCAAGGGTGAAAGCTTCGTGCCCCACGGCCCCGCCGAAAGCGAGCCGGACAGCCTGATCGTGCTGGGTTTTGGCGATGAATGCGGCCAGCATCAGGATTTACTGGTCAACCTCGACCTGAAGGTCCCCGCTTTTGCCCAGCGCTTCGCCCGCGTGGCCGAAGTGGTGGTCGAAGATCCAGTGATACGCCAGGCCGCGCGGGAGAGTTTCCGTTTCTACCGCGAACAGGGCTATCCTCTGCAAGATCACCGTTTACAGCGACTCTGAGCATTCCGATGGACACTCCAAAACCGCTGCAAAAGTCCGCGCACCTGCTGGACGACCTTGAGTCGATTCGCCAGTTGCTCGGCGATGACAACCTGCAACCACCGCTGCTGACCGATACGGTCGAAGAAGGTGACCAGGAACAGATTCCCATGCTGTTCGACACCATCAATGAACCCGCACCCACCGTCGAGCCAGCACCACCCAAGCCCGCCGCCGCACCGACACCGACACCAAACACCAGCAAAAGCGCCGACGCGATGCTCTACCTGGACAGCGAACTGCGCGCCGCCGCGCAATTGATCATGCAAGACGTGATCGACGATTTCGCGCCACACATCGAAACCGAAATCAAACGCCGCCTCGGCGCGCGAATGGAACGGTTGCTGAGCCAGTACAACGACTGACTCGACGCTCCCATCACCATCCGCTCTTTGTAGGAGCCAGGCTTGCCGGCGAAGGCGGTTTTAATGTAGGCGTCACCCGCCAACCAGGCTCCTAACA
>NZ_JBNNVQ010000247.1:0-1823 GCF_050280625.1 Pseudomonas sp. NPDC089569 | reverse complement strand
CAGCGCGCTGCAGAAAGAGCGCTTCCTGCCGGGCATTGCCGCCGGCGAAATCCTCTTCGCCATCGGCTACTCGGAACCGGGAGCCGGCAGCGATCCTTGGCGCGAGCACGGAGCTCGTTGACGATGTCTTCGTCAAAGCCGTCGATGTTGAGCATTTCTTCCAACGGTACGTAGGCAATCTCTTCCAGGCTGGTGAAACCTTCATCAACCAGCACCTGCGCCAGCTCTTCGTCGACTTCCAGCTCGTCGATGAAATTGCGCAGGATGTCGCCGGTTTCTGCTTGCTGCTTGGCCTGGATGTCCGATTCGGTCATGACGTTCAGGGTCCAGCCAGTCAATTGGCTGGCCAGACGCACGTTCTGGCCACCACGACCGATGGCCTGAGCCAGGTTGTCTGCGCCAACGGCGATATCCATTGCATGGGCATCTTCGTCAACGATGATTGCCGCAACTTCAGCCGGGGACATGGCGTTGATCACGAACTGGGCCGGGTTATCGTCCCACAGCACAATGTCAACACGCTCACCACCCAACTCGCCAGACACGGCCTGAACACGCGAACCGCGCATACCGATGCACGCGCCTTGCGGGTCGATGCGCTTGTCCTTGGAGCGCACGGCGATCTTGGCACGGGACCCCGGATCACGGGATGCAGCCATGACTTCGATCAGACCTTCAGCGATTTCCGGCACTTCAATACGGAACAACTCGATCAGCATTTCCGGCGCGGTGCGCGACAGGATCAACTGCGGGCCACGGTTCTCGGTGCGGATTTCCTTGAGCAGCGCACGCAGACGCACGCCAACACGGAAGGTTTCGCGAGAAATGATGTCTTCGCGAGCCAGCAACGCTTCGGCGTTGTTGCCCAGATCGACGATCACGTTGTCGCGAGTCACTTTCTTCACGGTGCCGGAGATGATTTCCCCCAAGCGCTCGCGATAGGCATCGACGACCTGCGCACGCTCGGCCTCGCGAACTTTCTGCACAATGACTTGCTTGGCAGTCTGCGCAGCGATACGACCGAATTCGATGGACTCGATCTTCTCCTCGACAACGTCACCAACCTTGGCGCCTGGATGCGTTTCGGCAACCTTGCTTGGCCAGGTTTCAATGGCCGGGTCATCCAGGTCAGCTTCCTCGACAACCGTCCAGCGACGGAATGTCTCGTAAGAACCGGTGTGGCGATTGATTTCCACACGCAGATCAACTTCGTCCTCGAAACGTTTTTTGGTAGCAGTGGCCAGAGCCAGCTCCAGCGCTTCAAAAATTACGCCCGCCGGTACACCTTTTTCATTGGATACCGACTCAACAACCAGCAGTACTTCTTTGCTCATCGTACGCCTCGCCTTTCGCAAGCCATTGGATCCGCGGGATCCGCGTCTCAGTCAAAACTGGGAATAATGTTGGCCTTGTCGATCATATCGATCGGCAACAGGAACTCGTGGTCATCTACCTGCACCACGACATCCTGTTCTTCTACACCGCGCAGAAGGCCCTGAAAGTTGCGTCGTCCTTCAAAAGGCGAGCGCAGTTTGATCTTCACTTGTTCACCGGCAAATTTGGCAAACTGCTCAAGAGTGAACAGCGGGCGTTCCATGCCAGGCGAGGAAACTTCAAGGGTGTACTCAACGGAGATTGGATCTTCAACATCCAGGACACCGCTGATCTGACGGCTGACGATGGCACAATCGTCCACCAGAACGCCGCCTTCCTTATCGATATAAACGCGCAACAGTGAGTGGCGACCTGGTACAGGCGCGTCTCACGGAACTTGCGCTCCACGTCGTATTCGTTGGCAAAACCAAATCCTCCGTGGGTTTGCA
>NZ_JBNNVQ010000246.1:0-1873 GCF_050280625.1 Pseudomonas sp. NPDC089569 | reverse complement strand
GGCAATCTTGCGCAGAATCCGCCGCATGATCTTGCCCGAACGCGTCTTCGGCAGGCCCGGCGCCCACTGGATCACATCCGGCGAGGCAATCGGGCCGATTTCCTTGCGCACCCAGTTTTTCAGTTCCAGGCGCAGTTGTTCGTTCGGCTCTTCGCCGCTGACCAGGGTGACGTAGACATAGATGCCCTGCCCCTTGATGTCGTGCGGCACGCCGACCACCGCGGCTTCGGCGACTTTCGGGTGGGCGACCATCGCACTTTCGATCTCGGCGGTGCCCATGCGGTGGCCGGAGACGTTGAGCACGTCGTCCACGCGCCCGGTGATCCAGTAGTAGCCGTCGGCATCGCGGCGCGCGCCGTCACCGGTGAAGTACATGCCACGGAAGGTCTTGAAGTAGGTGTCGACGAAGCGGTCATGGTCGCCGTACAAAGTACGCGCCTGACCTGGCCACGAATCGAGAATCACCAGGTTGCCTTCGGCCTCGCCCTCGATGATGTTGCCCAGGTTGTCCACCAGCGCCGGCACCACCCCGAAGAACGGCCGCGCCGCCGACCCCGGCTTCATGGCGTGCGCCCCCGGCAGCGGGCTCATCATGTTGCCGCCGGTTTCGGTCTGCCACCAGGTGTCGACGATCGGGCAGCGCGACTGGCCGACATGCTTGTAGTACCAGTCCCAGGCTTCCGGGTTGATCGGCTCGCCGACCGAACCGAGCAGGCGCAGGCTGCTGCCATCGGCGCCCTCCACCGCCGCCGTGCCCTGCGCCATCATCGCGCGGATCGCGGTCGGTGCGGTGTAGAGGATATTGACCTTGTGCTTGTCGACGATCTTGGCCACCCGGGTGATGTCCGGATAGTTCGGCACGCCTTCGAACAGCAGCGTGGTCGCACCATTGGCCAGCGGGCCGTAGACGATATAGCTGTGGCCGGTGACCCAGCCGACGTCGGCGGTGCACCAGTAGATTTCCCCCGGACGGTAATCGAATACACGTTCATGGGTCATGGCCGCATACAGCAAATAACCGCCGGTGGTGTGCTGCACGCCCTTGGGCTTGCCGGTGGAACCGGAGGTGTAGAGGATGAACAGCGCTTCCTCGGCGCCCATTTCCTTCGGCGCGCACACGGTGCCGGCCACTTTCATCAGGTCTTCGTACCAGATGTCGCGGTGCTGGTTCCACTTGATGTCGCCACCGGTGCGCTTGCACACGATGACTTTCTGGATGCTGCTGGTTTCCGGGTTGGTCAGCGCGTCGTCGACGTTGGCCTTGAGCGAAATCTTCTTGCCGGCACGGATGCCTTCGTCGGCGGTGATCACCACTTTGGAGCGGCAGTCGATGATGCGACCGGCCAAAGCTTCCGGCGAGAACCCGCCGAACACCACCGAGTGAATCGCACCGATCCGGGTACAGGCCAGCATGGCGACCACGGCTTCGGGGATCATCGGCATGTAGATGGTCACCACGTCGCCGCGGTGCACGTCCTGGCCACGCAGGGCGTTGGCGAACTTGCAGACTTGTTCATGCAGTTCGCGGTAGGTGATGTGGCGGCTTTCGGAAGGGTCATCGCCTTCCCAGATGATCGCGACCTGATCGCCGCGCTCGGCCAGATGCCGGTCCAGGCAGTTGTAGGAAACGTTCAGGGTGCCGTCGGCGAACCATTTGATGTCGACATGATGATCGTCGAAGGACGTCTGCTTCACCGTGGTGAAAGGTTTGATCCAGTCGAGGCGCTTGGCTTGCTCACGCCAGAAACCGTCCGGGTTGACGACCGACTGCTGGTACATGGCCTTGTAGGTCGCCTCGTCGGTCAGGGTATTGGCCAGAACCTCGGGACGAACGGGATACAGGGAAGCCGCACTCATCTTTCTTACCTCGGTG
>NZ_JBNNVQ010000245.1:0-1881 GCF_050280625.1 Pseudomonas sp. NPDC089569 | reverse complement strand
CGATGCCGTCGCTGGCGAATGGCAGGGGCGAGCGATACCAGTGATCACGCCAGTGCTGCGCATCGCCGCCGAAGAACATGTGACTGACAGTGAAAAGCAATCCTTGCTGACTCACTTGAAAAGCAGCCACAAGGCGAAAGTGGAAGAACCACGCAAGATTACGCTGCAGCGTAAAACCACCAGCACCCTGCGCGTTGCTGGCAGCAAAAGCATCAGCGTTGAAGTACGCAAAAAGAAAGTTTTCGTACAGCGTAGCCCGGAAGAAATCGAAGCCGAGCGCCAGCGTGAGCTGGAAGAGCGCCGTGCAGTAGAAAATGCTGCACGTCAGAAGGCTGAAGAAGAAGCCAAGCGTCGTGCCGAAGAAGAAGCGCGTCGCCAGCCTGTTGTTGCGCCGGTCGCCCCCGTCGAACCTGTTGCCGCGCCTGTCGCGGAGGTCGAACCTGTGCGTGAAAGCGCGCCGGTCGTGGCCGCGGCTCCGGTAGCTGACACTCGCAAGCGTGATGAGCAGCGCCGTCCGGACAAACCGCGTGCCGACGAAAACAATCGTCGCGGTGGTGGCGATGGCGAGCGCAAAAATGCGCCGCATCGTGCTTCGGTCAAGGAAAAGGCGCCTGCACCACGCGTTGCCCCGCGTACCACCGACGAAGAAAGCGATGGCTTCCGTCGTGGCGGACGTGGCAAGGCCAAGCCGAAGAAACGCAATGCACACGGTTTCCAGAACCCGACCGGTCCTGTCGTGCGCGAAGTGAAAATCGGCGAGACCATCACCGTGGGCGATCTGGCCCAGCAGATGTCGGTCAAGGCTGCAGAAATCATCAAGTTCATGTTCAAACTGGGTACTCCAGCGACCATCAACCAGGTGCTCGATCAGGAAACTGCTCAGCTCGTGGCTGAAGAGTTGGGCCACAAAGTGACCCTGATCAGCGACACCGCCCTGGAAGATTCCCTGGCCGAGTCCCTGAAGTTTGAAGGCGAGGCTGTTGCCCGTGCGCCGGTCGTGACCGTAATGGGCCACGTTGACCACGGTAAGACTTCCCTGCTCGACTACATCCGTCGTGCCAAGGTCGCGGCTGGCGAAGCCGGCGGCATTACCCAGCACATCGGTGCATACCACGTTGAAACCGACCGTGGCATGGTGACGTTCCTCGATACCCCGGGTCACGCTGCGTTTACCGCAATGCGTGCCCGTGGTGCCAAGGCGACCGACATCGTGATCCTGGTGGTTGCGGCGGACGACGGCGTGATGCCGCAAACCGTTGAAGCTGTTCAACATGCCCAGGCCGCCGGTGTGCCGCTGGTCGTGGCTGTGAACAAGATCGACAAGCCAGGTGCCGATCTCGATCGCATCCGCAGCGAATTGTCGGCACACGGTGTAACTCCGGAAGACTGGGGTGGTGACACTCCATTCGTTGGGGTTTCCGCGAAGATGGGTACCGGCGTCGACGAACTGCTCGAAGCTGTACTGCTGCAAGCCGAAGTTCTGGAACTGACCGCTACGCCATCGGCCCCTGGCCGTGGTGTCGTGGTTGAATCCCGCCTGGACAAGGGTCGTGGCCCGGTGGCTACCGTTCTGGTTCAGGACGGTACACTGCGCCAGGGCGACATGGTCCTGGTCGGTTCGAACTATGGCCGTGTTCGCGCCATGCTCGACGAGAACGGCAAGCCTATCAAGGAAGCCGGTCCGGCCATCCCGGTCGAGATCCTCGGTCTGGACGGTACTCCGGATGCAGGCGACGAAATGAGCGTAGTGGCCGACGAGAAGAAGGCCCGTGAAGTGGCTTTGTTCCGTCAAGGCAAGTTCCGCGAAGTCAAACTGGCTCGCGCTCACGCCGGCAAGCTGGAAAACATCTTCGAAAGCATGGGTCAGGAAGAGAAGAAGAC
>NZ_JBNNVQ010000244.1:0-1904 GCF_050280625.1 Pseudomonas sp. NPDC089569 | reverse complement strand
CTTCCTTCAGGCGCTCGAAGATCACTTTGACCTTGGCGATCGCCGCGTCCCAGACGCTGATATCACGCTGTTGCGAACCGACGTGGAACGACACGCCATAAGGCACCAGGCCCAGGTCGCGAGCGAGAATCAGCAGGTCCATGGCCATGTCGGTCTGGCAGCCGAATTTGCGCGACAGCGGCCAGTCGGCGGTGGTCGAGCCTTCGGTCAGGATGCGCACGTAGACTTTCGCGCCTGGCGCGGCCTTGGCAATGTTGCGCAGGTCGGCTTCGGAGTCGGTGGCGAACAGACGCACGCCCTTGTCGTAGAAGTAGCGGATGTCCTTGGATTTCTTGATGGTGTTGCCGTAGCTGATCTGGTCCGGGCTGACGCCACGGCCCAGCACCTTGTCCAGCTCATAGATAGAGGCGATGTCGAAACTCGAGCCTTTTTCCTTGAGCACGTCGATGATTTCCGCTGCCGGGTTGGCCTTGACCGCGTAGTAGACCTTGGCGAACTCGAAGCCGGCGCGCAGGTCGTCGTAGGCCTGGGCAATCATCGCGGTGTCGATCACCACGAACGGGGTTTCCTGCTTGTCGGCGAACGCCTTCATTTTCTGAAAGGTGTCGCGCGCGAAATAGTCTTCGACCTGAATCGACATACTGGGGAGCTCCTAAAGGCAAACGGGTAAAAACAATGGGTGCAAGGGTGAACTCACTGATGACACACCCTCCTGAACGTCCTCCGTATCCCCACTTTGGTTCGCCTACTTCCCAAGGCATGTCGCCGAAAGCAAAAAGGCCATGGGAAGTGCAGCTTTTCCCTTGGCCTTGCTGTCTCGTCGTCAGTACTTGAGCCGGATGGATCGTTTCCAGCATGGACGTTCGGCGCGAACTTTAGGGCGTGAGGGGCCTGAGATCAACAAAAAATGTCGCGTTTTTGCACTTGTCTGACGCGCGTTGCCGTCAGCAGTCTTTGTAACCGACCCAGATGACAGGCAGATGTTCCCGAAGAATGACGAAGTGTTAAAAATACCTGCATGTTCGGCGCCGTTGTGCGCGAATTCGCTAGAAAGTGCGATGGCGTCAATATAGCCGACGTTGGCTGCGAGAACGCTCGAAGCGGGGGATTTTGGTTGTTGCGGGGAGCGATTCGGGAGCGTTTTGGAGCGGTCAGGTGTTGATATTTTTTTCCGGCGCGTAAATCTCCGAAAATCCCATGAAATTTGTGGGAGCGAGCCTGCTCGCGATGGCGATTTCACAGCCAGCATCGTCACTGACTGATCTATTGCTATCGCGAGCAGGCTTTCCCACATGGGTTTTCGTTGTTGATGGCGCTCAACGGTTCGGTTCCTGGATCAACTTGGGCTATAATCTGCGCCCTTTTTTAAACACCTGCCAGGCGATTTCCCATGACCCAACAGGCCGCCGAAGTCGCGAAACGCCGCACTTTCGCCATTATTTCCCACCCCGATGCCGGTAAGACCACCATCACCGAAAAGCTCTTGCTGATGGGCAAGGCGATTGCGGTGGCAGGTACGGTGAAATCCCGTAAATCCGACCGCCATGCCACGTCCGACTGGATGGAGATGGAAAAGCAGCGGGGTATCTCGATTACCACGTCGGTCATGGGTCGAAATTGCCGAAACCGGACAATTTGACTTGTTCGTTGTCTTCAAGAGCGTGCCTGATTTCCTCGAAAAACAGTTCAACCAATTCCTTGGCTTCCCGCTTGTTCAGGCCCAGCTCTTCGTACAGACGTTCCGCCATCTCAGCTTTCGTCAAAGCCCCCATACGTCACTTCCTTAACGTGGCGTTCAACCTTTGTTCGAGCGGAAAAACTATGCGTGATCTGAGCAATCTACCGACCCTGACGCTCGCGCTGATCCAGACGTCCCTGGCCTGGCACGACCGCCAGGCCAACCT
>NZ_JBNNVQ010000243.1:0-1920 GCF_050280625.1 Pseudomonas sp. NPDC089569 | reverse complement strand
GGTCAGGATCGCGCCCAGTACCGCGCCCATGCCGTTCGGCAGGAAGCCTTGGGTATCGAAGATGTGCGAAACACCGCTGACCTGGCTGTTCGGCAGGAAGCCGAAGATCGCCATGACACCAAGAATGATGAAACCGATGATCGCCAGGACCTTGATCAGGGCGAACCAGAATTCGAACTCACCGTAGTTCTTCACGCTGAACAGGTTGGTCACGGTCAGCAGCATGGTGATGACCAGGGCAAATGCCCAGATATCCACACCAGGGAACCAGGCGTGCAGGATGGTCGCGGCGGCGTTGGCCTCCAGTGGGATTACCAGCACCCAGAACCACCAGTACAGCCAGCCGATGGTGAAACCGGCCCAGTGACCGATCGCACGGTCGGCATAAGTCGAGAAGGAGCCAGTGTCTGGCGAAGCGACAGCCATTTCACCGAGCATGCGCATTACCAACACCACCAGCATGCCGGCAGCGGCATAGGCCAGCAGTACGGCAGGGCCTGCGGCGGCGATGGCATGACCCGAGCCTACGAACAGGCCGGCGCCGATAACACCGGCAATCGACAGCATGGTCACATGACGCGGTTTAAGCCCCTGTTCGAGGCCATTAGAGCTTGGGGTACTGCTCATTGAAACTACCTTTGTAAGGAAAGCGAATGCACTCAACCCGTTTGCCATTCCTTCTTGTAAAAAGAAACAAACGAGGCGTTCCGGAATCTGCACGCAATAATTGCGCCAAAATGTTTCAGAACCTTCTAATCCGCTGTTCTCAACCAGACCGGACAGTCATCGCAAGTCGTTGAAATTAATGGCACTTTGCCATTTCGTTACCCTGCGACTCACATTACGGACGAAATCGCGCACCGGAAACACACCCCAAAAACTCCTCGGCGCACAATAAAAGTGCAGTTCGGCAGCGTTTGGCCGGTTAGCGCTTCCCACCCCCCGCCAAAGCTGGCAACATCGCGCCCTTTTTTACGCGACAGCCCATCGGTTTCCGGTTCAAACGGCTGTTCGGTTGTTGATGGGGCGACAGTCTGCTTTGCCGATGCGACAACCTGCCACATGCCGGCCGCTTACCGCCCCCAGCGCTGTTGGCTGCCCTTGAAACGCTATGCTAGCTTGGCCGCCTCGCCTGGAAGGCCGCCAACAGCAGGAGCGCAACATATATGAGGAACAACGCACATGGCTGAGGCCACGCCCGCGCTTGAAATTCGCAACCTGCACAAACGCTACGGACAGCTTGAGGTGCTCAAGGGTATCTCGCTGACCGCCCGCGACGGCGATGTGATCTCGATCCTGGGTTCTTCCGGTTCCGGCAAGTCCACGTTCCTGCGTTGCATCAACCTGCTGGAAAACCCGCACCAGGGCCAGATCCTGGTGGCCGGCGAAGAACTCAAACTCAAGGCCGCGAAAAACGGTGAACTGGTTGCCGCCGACGGCAAACAGATCAATCGCCTGCGCAGCGAGATTGGTTTTGTGTTTCAAAACTTTAATCTGTGGCCGCACATGACCGTGCTCGACAACATCATCGAAGCCCCGCGCCGCGTGCTCGGCCAGAGCAAGGCCGAAGCGACCGAAGTGGCCGAAGCCTTGCTGGCCAAGGTCGGCATCGCCGACAAGCGCCACGCCTACCCCGCGCAACTGTCCGGCGGCCAGCAACAACGCGCAGCCATCGCCCGCACCCTGGCCATGCAGCCCAAGGTCATCCTGTTCGACGAGCCGACCTCCGCGCTTGACCCCGAAATGGTCCAGGAAGTACTTAATGTCATCCGCGCACTGGCCGAAGAAGGCCGCACCATGCTGCTGGTCACCCATGAAATGGGCTTCGCCCGTCAGGTTTCCAGTGAAGTGGTGTTCCTCTTCGCGGGCAAGCCTCGCTCCTACAGGTATCGTGTCGTGCGCATCATTTGTGAACGACAT
>NZ_JBNNVQ010000242.1:0-1966 GCF_050280625.1 Pseudomonas sp. NPDC089569 | reverse complement strand
TGCCCAAGGGTGCCAGTCGTCAGTTCCAGCATGACGGCGTGACCATCACCGTCACCGGTATCAGCAAGGGCGCGGGCATGATTCGCCCGAACATGTGGCCCGCACCACTATAGTGAGATAAATTCGAATGTCAATTTGCCTAAAGTCTTGCTCCAGAAGGCTTTAACCGGACTTTTTTCTCGAAATTGCCTGCCATTTACGCCTTTTATACGAGTTGTGCAATGCGCCGTTTTGGGAAGGTATGTCCGTTGTCATTAGTAGCCTAACTGTCTATACTCGGCAGCCGACCGCCAAGGGCTTTTGGGCTTGCTTTATTGGGGGTCGCCTCCCTGGGTGGTGGTTACCTGACCAGTGCACTCCCCAACAACTTTGCCCTGATTGTTAGGGGCTCTTCAGTGTGAAAAAAAAGCCGTGAAAAGCCAACGACCTGTAAACCTAGACCTAAGGACCATCAAACTCCCAGTCACTGCTTACACGTCCATTCTTCACCGTATCTCCGGTGTCATCCTCTTCGTGTGCCTTGCCATCATGCTTTACGCATTGGACAAGTCGCTGAGCTCCGAGGAAGGCTTCGGTCAGGTGAAAGCGTGTCTGACCAGTCCGCTAGCCAAGCTAGTGATTTGGGGCATCCTGTCCGCCTTGCTGTATCACTTGGTAGCCGGTGTGCGCCACTTGATCATGGACATGGGCATCGGTGAGACGCTGGAAGGCGGCAAACTGGGCTCGAAAATCGTTATCGCCGTTTCCGTGGTGGTAATCGTTCTGGCAGGAGTTTGGATATGGTAACTAACGTCACGAACCTCTCGCGTTCGGGCCTCTATGACTGGATGGCGCAACGCGTATCTGCGGTCGTTCTCGCGGCTTACTTCATTTTCCTGATCGGATACATCGTGGCCCATCCCGGCCTCGAGTACGCCCAATGGCATGAGCTGTTCGCCCATAACGGAATGCGTATTTTCAGCCTCCTGGCCCTGGTTGCCCTCGGCGCTCACGCCTGGGTCGGCATGTGGACCATCGCGACCGACTACCTGACGCCAATGGCGTTCGGCAAGTCCGCGACCGCTGTACGTTTCCTTTTCCAGGCAGTATGCGGCGTTGCGATGTTCGCTTACTTCGTCTGGGGTGTGCAGATTCTCTGGGGTATCTGAGTCATGGCTAACATTCCAACGATTTCTTTCGACGCCATCATTATTGGTGGCGGCGGTGCAGGCATGCGCGCAGCGCTGCAACTGGCACAAGGCGGTCACAAGACTGCCGTGATCACCAAGGTATTCCCGACCCGTTCGCACACTGTGTCGGCACAGGGTGGTATCACTTGCGCCATCGCTTCGGCTGACCCGAACGATGACTGGCGCTGGCACATGTACGATACCGTCAAGGGTTCCGACTACATCGGTGACCAGGACGCTATCGAATACATGTGTCAGGAAGGCCCGGCCGCAGTTTTCGAACTGGACCACATGGGTCTGCCGTTCTCCCGTACCGAAACCGGCCGCATCTACCAGCGTCCGTTCGGTGGCCAGTCCAAGGACTACGGTAAAGGCGGCCAGGCTGCCCGTACCTGCGCGGCATCCGACCGTACCGGTCACGCGCTGCTGCACACCCTTTATCAGGGCAACCTGAAAGCCGGTACCACGTTCCTGAACGAGTACTACGCTGTCGATCTGGTGAAGAATGATGCTGGCGATTTCGTCGGCGTTATCGCCATCTGCATCGAAACCGGTGAAACCACCTACATCCGTTCGAAGGCCACCGTGTTGGCGACCGGCGGTGCAGGTCGTATCTACGCTTCGACCACCAACGCCCTGATCAACACCGGTGACGGTGTCGGCATGGCCCTGCGTGCTGGCGTACCGGTACAAGACATCGAAATGTGGCAGTTCCACCCGACCGGTATCGCCGGCGCCGGTGTACGGGTGACCGAAGGTTGCCGCGGTGACGGTGGTTACCTGATCAACAAGCACGG
>NZ_JBNNVQ010000241.1:0-2001 GCF_050280625.1 Pseudomonas sp. NPDC089569 | reverse complement strand
TTCACGCTGGTCGAACTGTTTCTACCCAAGGAAGCGAAAGAAGCGGCGCATATCACCGAAAAGCCGAAAACCGAACAGGTGTCCCCGGACATTGGTGGCGTCGTGCGTGCACGTGCCGTTGCCAAATCCCTGGGCGTGGATCTCGGGATCATCGACAAACGCCGTGAGAAAGCCAATCACTCTGAAGTGATGCATATCATCGGTGATGTCGAAGGGCGTACCTGCATCCTGGTCGATGACATGGTCGATACCGCCGGCACCCTGTGCCATGCGGCCAAGGCCTTGAAAGAGCATGGCGCTGCCAAGGTTTTCGCCTACTGCACGCACCCGGTGCTGTCGGGGCGGGCGATCGAAAACATCGAAAATTCCGTGCTGGACGAGCTGGTGGTGACCAACACCATTCCGCTGTCCGCTGCAGCACAAGCCTGTGCGCGTATCCGTCAATTGGATATCGCACCGGTCGTTGCCGAGGCGGTCCGCCGCATCAGCAATGAAGAATCGATCAGCGCGATGTTCCGCTAAGGGCCTTGCCCTTTTCGAACATCCCGTTGACGAAAAGCGCCCCGCCCCGGCATTCCTGTCGGGGCGGGGCTTTTTTGCCCATACCGTGTTTGGCGCTGGTCGCAAACGCCACTCGGTGATGGCTATTTTGGAGATACAAAATGACTGACTTTACTCTGAACGCTCAAGCGCGTACTGACCTGGGGAAAGGTGCGAGCCGCCGCCTGCGTCACGCTCTGAACATCCCTGCCGTTGTATACGGTGGCAACAAGCCTGCTGAATCCGTGACCATCCTGGCCAAGGAAATCGCCAAGCTGTTCGAAAACGAAGCGGCCTACAGCCACGTTATCGAGCTGAACATCGACGGCGCCAAGCAAAACGTAGTCGTTAAGGCCATGCAGCGTCACCCAGCCAAGCAATTCATCATGCACGCTGACTTCGTGCGCGTTGTTGCTGGCCAGAAACTGACTGCAAAAGTACCGGTTCACTTCATCAACGAAGAAGCTCCGGTCAAGAAAGGCGGCGAAATTTCTCACGTTGTGAACGAGATCGAAGTTTCCTGCGAAGCCAAGGACCTGCCTGAATTCATCGAAGTCGACCTGGCTGACGCCGAAGTTGGCGCGATCATTCACCTGTCCGACCTCAAAGCGCCTAAAGGCGTTGAGTTCGTAGCTCTGGCACACGGCGATGACAAGGCAGTTGCCAACGTTCACGCTCCACGTGTTGCTCCAGAAGCTGCAGAAGGCGCTGCAGAGTAATTTCACTCTGTACGCCGGAGTGACCGGGAACATCGCGGACTAGAGCGTAGCGAGAAAGCGGGCGAGAACGCGGAGTTTACATCATGGTAAATGAGCATTTTTCGTCCACTTTCGCCGCTTTCCCTGATCGCGGCGATGTTATCCACCACTCCATGAAAGGGCCCCTATCGTGACTGCCATCAAACTGATCGTTGGCCTGGGAAATCCAGGCGCCGAATACGAACAGACCCGGCATAACGCAGGGGCCCTTTTTGTTGAACGAATCGCGAACGCACAAGGCGTGAATCTTGTCGCCGATCGCAAGTATTTCGGCCTGACCGGGCGTTACACACACCAGGGTCAGGATGTTCGTCTGCTGATTCCCACCACCTACATGAACCGCAGCGGCCAGGCCGTCGCGGCACTCGCTGGATTCTTCCGCATCAAGCCTGAAGAAATCCTGGTGGCACACGACGAACTCGACTTGCCTCCGGGCGTTGCCAAGCTCAAGCAGGGCGGTGGCCATGGCGGTCACAACGGGTTGCGCGACATCATTGCGCAACTGGGCAATCAGAATACCTTTCATCGCTTGCGGCTTGGCATTGGCCACCCGGGCGTTGCCAGTATGGTTTCAAATTTCGTCCTGGGTCGTGCGCCACGCGCCGAACAGGAAAAACTCGATGCCAGCATCGACTTTGCCCTCGGCGTGTTGCCGGACACCTTCAACCTGATCGTGACGAAGTCATCGCCAGTCTGAACGTCG
>NZ_JBNNVQ010000240.1:0-2003 GCF_050280625.1 Pseudomonas sp. NPDC089569 | reverse complement strand
GAGCGATAAGTCAGGTAGCCCGGTGGTACATCGCCCTTGTAGTCCGGTGGCAGTACCAGGTATTTGGCGACTTCAACCGAACCGTCAGGCTTGGTGACTTCGACTTTCTTGCCGGCCAGCAATTTGCCGTGACCCTGGATCGAAGTAACGCCGTTGGCCTTGAACAGGGTAGCAACGCCGCCGGTCAGGTTCTTGACGATGCCGGCCTTGCGGCCAACCATCGCAGCGACGTCCATTTTGACTTCGCCGGTGGAGATACCGTGAACGTTGAAGCTCTCTTTGGCTTCCTTGTACTTCCAGGAGCTGTCCAGCAGCGCCTTGGACGGAATGCAGCCGACGTTCAGGCAAGTACCGCCGAGAGCCTGCTTGCCTTCAGCGTCGGTGTACTTCTCGATGCAGGCAGTGGAAAGACCCAACTGCGCGGCCTTGATGGCGGCAACGTAGCCGCCAGGGCCGGCACCGATCACTACTACGTCAAATTTCTGCGACATTCAAAAAATCCTCTTTAGCGAAAAGCTTCAAGCCGCGAGCTGCAAGCCAAACCGCCGTTTCCGGCCGTTTGAAACTTGCAGCTCATGGCCGCTTCTATCAGATATCCAGCAGCAAACGAGCCGGGTCTTCCAGCAGGTTCTTGATGGTCACCAGGAAGGTCACAGCTTCTTTGCCATCGATCAGACGGTGATCGTAGGACAGTGCCAGGTACATCATCGGACGGATAACGACCTGACCGTTGACCGCCATAGGACGCTGGATGATGTTGTGCATGCCCAGAATTGCGGCCTGCGGCGGGTTGACGATCGGAGTCGACATCATCGAACCGAAGGTGCCACCGTTGGTGATGGTGAAGGTACCGCCGGTCATTTCTTCCATCGACAGTTTGCCGTCACGGGCTTTCTTGCCGAAGGTCGCGATGCCGCCTTCGATTTCAGCCAGGCTCATCAGTTCGGCGTTACGCAGAACCGGCACAACCAGGCCGCGGTCGCTGGAAACGGCAACACCGATGTCGGCGTAGCCGTGGTAAACGATGTCGGCACCGTCGATCGACGCGTTCACAGCCGGGAAGCGTTTCAGCGCTTCGGTGGCCGCTTTCACGAAGAACGACATGAAGCCCAGGCGCACGCCATTGTGGGACTTCTCGAACAGGTCCTTGTACTTCGAACGCAGCGCCATGACTTCGGTCATGTCGACTTCGTTGAAAGTGGTCAGCATCGCCATGTTCGACTGGGCTTCAACCAGACGCTCGGCAACCTTGGCACGCAGGCGGGTCATCGGAACGCGTTTTTCAACGCGGTCACCGGCAGCGAACACCGGAGCGGCAGCGGCAGGAGCAGCAGCCTTGGCAGGCGCAGCAGCTGGAGCGGCTTTCTTGGCAGCAACAGCTGCAACTACGTCTTCCTTGGTCACACGACCGCCTTTGCCAGTACCGGCAACGGAAGCGATGTTGATGCCGTTTTCTTCAGCCAGTTTGCGGGCAGCCGGGGCAGCAACAGGATCGTCTTCGCCTTCGGCAGCTGGAGCAGCAGCCTGGGCAGCGGCAGCCGGAGCAGCAGCGGCAGGAGCGGCAGCAGCACCACCTTCAACGATGGAGCCCAGCACTTCGTCGGACAGAACGGTGTCGCCTTCGTTCTTGACGATAGCGCCCAGCACGCCGTCAGCAGTGGCCAGTACTTCCAGTACCACTTTGTCGGTTTCGATGTCGACGATCAGCTCGTCACGCTTGACGGCTTCGCCCGGCTTCTTGTGCCAGGTGGCAACGGTGCCATCGGCAACCGATTCCGGGAAAGTGGGGGCTTTGATCTCGATAGCCATTGTCTGTGGTTCCTTAAATTCGGTTTCAGGTGCGCGAAGGCGTTAAACAGTAAAGGCGTCTTGCAGCAGTTTTTCCTGCTGCTCGGCGTGCATCGATGCCAAATGAATGAATTCTGACAGGCGGACGGCCGGTTGGCCGCGGTGTTGCAGAGGTGAAACACCAAAGCGCTTCAACGATCCGAACGCATCAGCGC
>NZ_JBNNVQ010000239.1:0-2013 GCF_050280625.1 Pseudomonas sp. NPDC089569 | reverse complement strand
GGAAGCTCACGAAGCCCTGGCCGAAGCCATGAACCGCCTCGGTGCGCGTTCCAACTCCGGCGAAGGCGGTGAAGACCCTGCGCGCTACGGCACCATCAAGAGCTCGAAAATCAAGCAGGTTGCCACCGGCCGTTTCGGTGTGACCCCGGAATACCTGGTCAACGCCGAAGTGCTGCAGATCAAGGTGGCCCAGGGCGCCAAGCCGGGCGAGGGTGGCCAGCTGCCAGGCGGCAAGGTCAACGGTCTGATCGCCAAGCTGCGTTATGCGGTACCGGGCGTGACCCTGATTTCGCCTCCACCGCACCATGACATCTACTCGATCGAAGACTTGTCGCAGCTGATTTTTGACCTCAAGCAGGTCAACCCGCAGGCGCTGGTCTCGGTGAAACTGGTAGCGGAAGCCGGCGTGGGTACCATTGCTGCCGGCGTGGCCAAGGCCTATGCGGACCTGATCACCATTTCCGGTTACGACGGCGGCACCGGTGCATCGCCACTGACTTCGATCAAATACGCGGGCGCACCGTGGGAACTCGGCCTGGCCGAAACCCACCAGACCCTGCGTGGCAACGACCTGCGCGGCAAGGTTCGGGTACAGACCGACGGCGGCCTGAAAACCGGCCTGGACGTGATCAAGGCCGCCATCCTCGGCGCGGAAAGCTTCGGCTTCGGTACCGCACCGATGATCGCCCTGGGTTGCAAGTACCTGCGTATCTGCCACCTGAACAACTGCGCCACCGGCGTCGCGACCCAGAACGAGAAGCTGCGCAAGGACCACTACATCGGCACCGTCGACATGGTGGTGAACTTCTTCACCTATGTCGCTGAAGAAACCCGTGAGTGGCTGGCCAAACTGGGTGTGCGTTCCCTCGAAGAACTGATCGGTCGTACCGATCTGCTGGAAATTCTCGAAGGTCAGACCACCAAACAGCATCACCTGGACCTGACCCCGTTGCTGGGCAGCGATCACGTGCCAGCGGACAAACCGCAGTTCTGTGCAGTGGACCGCAACCCACCGTTCGACAAGGGGCTGCTGGCCGAGAAGATGGTCACCATGGCCACCTCGGCCATCAACGACCTGAGCGGCGCCGAGTTCGCCCTGGATATCTGCAACTGCGACCGTTCGGTCGGTGCGCGGATCTCCGGCGAGATCGCACGCAAGCACGGCAACCAGGGCATGGCCCATGCGCCGATCACCTTCCGCTTCAAGGGCACTGCCGGTCAGAGCTTCGGCGTGTGGAACGCCGGTGGCCTGAACATGTACCTGGAAGGCGATGCCAACGACTATGTCGGCAAGGGCATGACCGGCGGCAAGCTGGTCATCGTTCCGCCAAAAGGCAGCGTCTACAAGACCCAGGACAGTGCCATCGTCGGCAACACCTGCCTGTACGGTGCCACTGGCGGCAAGCTGTTTGCCGCCGGTACCGCGGGCGAGCGTTTCGCCGTGCGTAACTCCGGTGCCCACACCGTTGTGGAAGGCACCGGCGATCACTGCTGCGAGTACATGACCGGTGGTTTTGTCTGCGTACTGGGCAAGACCGGTTACAACTTCGGCTCTGGCATGACCGGTGGTTTCGCCTACGTGCTCGACCAGGACAACACCTTCGTTGACCGGGTCAACCACGAACTGGTGGAAATCCAGCGAATCAGCGGCGAGGCGATGGAAGCCTACCGTAGCCACCTGCAACGCGTACTGAACGAGTACGTCGAGGAAACCGACAGCGAGTGGGGTCGTGAGCTCGCCGAGAACCTCGATGATTACGTGCGTCGTTTCTGGCTGGTCAAGCCGAAGGCTGCCAACCTGAAATCGTTGCTGTCCAGCACCCGTGCCAACCCGCAGTGATATGCGCCTGAAGAGTTTGATGAGGTTTTAAAATGGCTGAACGTCTGAATAACGACTTCCAGTTCATCGATGTCGGGCGCTGCCTGCTCGCGATGACGATATAGCGTCTTTCTCAAACTTTTCGTCGACAAAACCAAAAACATTATTTGCATTCTTTGTATACAAAAGCATAA
>NZ_JBNNVQ010000238.1:0-2022 GCF_050280625.1 Pseudomonas sp. NPDC089569 | reverse complement strand
ATGAGCAACCAGCCAGCAGACATCGCACACTACATTCACGGGCGCGTGACGCCGGGCAACTCCGGTCGCGCACAGAACGTCACCAACCCCGCCACAAACCCGCTGTCGCGAAGAATTAAGAAGAGGCAGGACCCATGGCAAACGTGCAAAGCGGCAAAATGATCGTCGGTCTCGATATCGGCACCTCCAAGGTGGTGGCGCTGGTGGGCGAGGTCGCGGACGACGGCACGCTCGATATCGTCGGGATCGGTACGCACCCGTCCCGTGGCCTCAAGAAAGGCGTGGTGGTGAACATCGAGTCCACCGTGCAGTCGATCCAGCGTGCCATCGAAGAGGCACAGTTGATGGCCGGTTGCCGTATCCACTCGGCGTTCGTTGGCGTGGCGGGCAATCACATCCGCAGCCTGAACTCCCACGGCATTGTGGCGATTCGTGATCGCGAAGTCAGCTCCGCCGACCTCGAACGCGTGCTCGATGCCGCCCAGGCGGTCGCGATCCCGGCCGACCAGCGCGTGCTGCACACCTTGCCGCAGGATTACGTGATCGATAACCAGGAAGGCGTCCGCGAGCCACTGGGCATGTCCGGCGTGCGTCTGGAAGCCAAGGTCCACGTGGTCACCTGCGCCGTCAACGCCGCTCAGAACATTGAAAAATGCGTGCGTCGCTGCGGTCTGGAAATCGACGACATCATTCTCGAACAACTGGCCTCCGCGTACTCGGTACTGACCGATGACGAGAAGGAACTGGGCGTGTGCCTGGTGGACATCGGTGGCGGCACCACCGACATCGCGATCTTCACCGAAGGCGCGATCCGTCACACCGCCGTGATCCCGATTGCCGGCGATCAGGTGACCAACGACATTGCCATGGCGTTGCGCACCCCGACCCAGTACGCCGAAGAAATCAAGATTCGCTACGCCTGCGCCCTGGCCAAGCTGGCCGGTGCCGGCGAGACCATCAAGGTACCGAGCGTCGGCGACCGTCCGCCGCGCGAGCTGTCCCGCCAGGCCCTGGCCGAAGTGGTCGAGCCGCGTTACGACGAACTGTTCACGCTGATCCAGGCCGAACTGCGTCGCAGCGGCTACGAAGACCTGATCCCGGCCGGCATCGTGCTGACCGGTGGTACGTCGAAGATGGAAGGCGCCACCGAGCTGGCCGAGGAAATCTTCCACATGCCGGTGCGCCTGGGCGTTCCCCACGGTGTGAAAGGTCTGGATGACGTGGTTCGCAACCCGATTTATTCCACCGGTGTCGGCCTGTTGATGTACGGCCTGCAGAAGCAATCCGACGGCATTTCGTTCTCGGGTATCGGCAGCCGCGACAGCTACAGCAACGAAGAACCGAAAGGCGCCTTGCTCGATCGCATCAAGAGCTGGGTCCAGGGCAATTTTTAAGCTTCACCGCAGCATCGCAACACCGTTGTAGATACAGGCAGTAGGCGAAAAACTAGAGAACGTAAAGGAGAGGGAAAATGTTCGAACTCGTAGACAACATCCCCGCAAGTCCGGTAATCAAGGTTATCGGTGTTGGCGGTGGCGGCGGCAACGCCGTGAATCACATGGTCAAGAGCAACATCGAAGGCGTCGAGTTCATTTGCGCCAACACTGACGCTCAGGCACTGAAGAACATCGGTGCGCGGACCATCCTGCAACTGGGTACCGGCGTGACCAAGGGCCTGGGCGCCGGCGCCAACCCCGAGGTCGGTCGCCAGGCCGCTCTCGAAGACCGCGAGCGCATTGCCGAAGTCCTGCAGGGCACCAACATGGTGTTCATCACCACCGGCATGGGCGGTGGCACCGGTACCGGTGCTGCGCCGATCATTGCCGAAGTGGCCAAGGAAATGGGCATTCTCACCGTCGCGGTGGTGACCCGTCCGTTCCCGTTCGAAGGCCGCAAGCGCATGCAGATCGCCGACGAAGGCATCCGTCTGCTGTCTGAAAGCGTCGACTCGCTGATCACCATTCCCAACGAGAAGTTGCTGACCATCCTCGGCAAAGACGCCAGCCTGCTGTCGGCTTTCGC
>NZ_JBNNVQ010000237.1:0-2064 GCF_050280625.1 Pseudomonas sp. NPDC089569 | reverse complement strand
TAGATACACAAGGTGTGAATTGCAACAGAATTGTATAAACATAGTATCTACAATGCATCCTCAAATGCACGCTTAACCGAGGCTTGATCCATCGCCCAGCGCATCGCGAGCCGGCATGGTCACGTGGTGCTGAGTGCCTTTGGTGTCCGTGAAGCGCAGATCAATCCACTTGACGTCATGATCTTTGATGAGTTGAACCGACTTCGACATAGTGTCCTCCGGGTGGATTAGGGCTGTAATGGATGCCCTTGAATATGAGTGATGCCGGCGCGAATACTCTGCCAAGGCAACCTGCCTCACAAGGGAGCAAATTGCATGCCAGTGCCCCAGCATGGGTTTTTTGCCCCAAATTCACGCTTATAGAAGTGCAAAGCGCGGAAAAGCGGAAAATCTCGCCCCGTAATGTAGCGTCGAAATTCAAAAGTGACCTGTTTTGGTGCAGTGAAAACCTTCTGTACATTAATTGGTTAAACCTTGAGCAATTTCCGCTATAATCCGCGCCCCCCTTTTTCCGGTCGGCCCTGCGCGCGCAGTTTTCATGAAACTAATCGTAAAAGTCTTCCCCGAGATCACCATCAAGAGCCGCCCGGTCCGGACGCGTTTCATCCGTCAGTTGGCGAAGAACATCCGCGCCGTGCTCCGTGATCTGGACCCGGCCGTGGTGGTGAACGGTGTGTGGGACAACCTCGAGCTGGAAACCCGCGTCAGTGATCCCAAGGCCCTCAAAGAGATGGGCGAGCGTCTGAGCTGCACGCCCGGTATCGCGCATTTCCTGCAGATCGACGAATACCCGCTGGGCGACTTCGACGACATCGTCGCCAAGTGCAAGCAGCACTACGGTGATGCGCTGGCGGGCAAGATCTTCTCGGTACGTTGCAAGCGCGCCGGCAAGCACCCGTTCAGCTCCATCGATATCGAGAAGTACGTCGGCAGCCAGTTGCGCCGTCAATGCGGTGCCGCCGGGATCGATCTGAAAAAGCCGGAAGTCGAAGTTCGCATCGAGGTTCGCGACCAGCGGTTGTTCGTGATCCACGGTCAGCACAATGGCATCGGCGGTTATCCGCTGGGTGCACTGGAGCAGACCCTGGTACTGATGTCCGGCGGTTTCGACTCCACCGTCGCGGCCTACCAGATCATGCGCCGCGGGCTGATGGCACACTTCTGCTTCTTCAACCTGGGCGGACGTGCCCATGAACTGGGCGTGATGGAAGTCGCGCATTTCATCTGGAAGAAGTACGGCAGCTCGCAACGCGTGTTATTTGTCAGTGTGCCGTTCGAGGAAGTGCTGGGCGAGATTCTCGGCAAGGTCGATGACAGCCATATGGGCGTGGTGTTGAAGCGTATGATGTTGCGTGCTTCCTCCAGCATCGCCGAGCGCCTGCACATCGACGCCCTGGTCACCGGCGAGGCGATCTCCCAGGTGTCGAGCCAGACGCTGCCGAACCTGTCCGTGATCGACTGTGTGACCGACAAGCTGGTACTGCGCCCGCTGATCGCCAGCCACAAGCAGGACATCATCGACACGGCCGACGCCATCGGCACCGGCGATTTCGCCCGGCACATGCCGGAGTACTGCGGGGTCATTTCGGTCAATCCGAAAACGGCCGCCAAGCGTTATCGCGTCGAGCATGAAGAGAAAGAATTCGACATGGCGGTACTCGAGCGTGCGCTCGAAAACGCCAGGCTGGTGCCGATCGATCGCGTGATCGATGAATTGGGCCAGGACCTGCAGATTGAAGAAGTCAGCGACGCGCTGGCCGGTCAGATCGTCATCGACATCCGTCACCCGGATGCCGCCGAGGACGATCCGCTGGAGCTCGCTGGTATCGAGGTACAGACGATGCCGTTCTACGCACTGAACGCTCGTTTCAAGGAACTGGATCCTACTCGCCAGTACCTGTTGTATTGCGACAAAGGCGTGATGAGTCGCCTGCATGCCCACCATCTGCTCAGTGAGGGGCATGCCAATGTGCGCGTTTATCGACCGAGCTAAGTGCCCGGGGCTGTTTACTGAATGAAAATCAGCGCGAGCCACGGCATATGACTTGTCAGCGACGTTTCCGT
>NZ_JBNNVQ010000236.1:0-2103 GCF_050280625.1 Pseudomonas sp. NPDC089569 | reverse complement strand
CAGGAGCGACAGTTTGAAACGGGTGGACCAGGATGCGACAGGGGCAGGCATGTTGGGTTTCCTCCGGGCAATCCGCTGCTATACGGGGGCGATAGTGGTTCGCGCGTCACCAGCCCAAGCTGATCATGGGGGGTGGCCGCGACTTCGTCGTAGATCTTGTCGATGGCTTCGGCGGTCCAGCGGATCGCATTGGCGGTCGCCGGAATGTCGATGCCCATCGAGTCGCTGATCGGCTTGCCCATGTCCAGGGTTTCCAGCAGCGCCAGTTCTTCCTGGTTGGCCAGGATCAGATCGGCGAAGCGGATCAGGATGCGCTTGCGTTCGACCGGGGCCAGGTTGGCCCACACGCCGGATTCGAAGGTACGGCGAGCCACAGCGACCGCCGCGTTGGCATCGGCTTCGTCGGTGCTGGCCACGTTGGCCAGGAAACGGCCGTCCACGGGGCTGACGCATTCAAACGTGGCACCGCTGGCCGCCGCGCAATATTGACCGTCGATGAAGGCACGGCTTTCGATGTTGAGGGACTGGAAGCGCTGCTCCCAGTCGCTGCGGGTAATTGTCATGGTTGTGACTCAACGCAGGGGAATAAGTGACCGTCGAACGGACGCCTACCCAATCAAAAAAATTGAAATGCGATCACTGTGGGAGCTGGCTTGCCAGCGATGGCGTCATCACAATCGACATTGATGGCAACTGATCCATCGCAATCGCTGGCAAGCCAGCTCCCACAGGAATCGGCGGCGTACACAGGTTTTGTGTACACCGCCAACGTCGTTAAACGGTGTGCAGGTACCAGTTGTACTCAAGGTCCGAGATGGAGTTTTCGAACTCGGCCAGCTCGCTTTCCTTGCACGCCACGAACACGTCGATGTACGTCGGGTCGATGTACTTGGCCATGACTTCGCTGTCGTCCAGCACACGCAGGGCGTCGCGCAGGTTGTTCGGCAGGCTCTGTTCGTTCTGCTCGTAGCTGTTGCCTTCGGTCGGTGCCGGTGGCTCGATCTTGTTGGTCAGGCCGTGGTGCACGCCGGCCAGGACCGAAGCCATCAGCAGGTACGGGTTGGCGTCGGCGCCGGCCACGCGGTGCTCGATGCGCACGGCATCCGGCGAACCGGTCGGCACGCGGACCGCTACGGTACGGTTGTCGATACCCCAGCTTGGCGAGTTCGGTACGTAGAACTGTGCGCCGAAACGACGGTAGGAGTTGACGTTCGGGCAGAGGAACGCCATCTGCGCAGGCAGGGTCTCCAGCACACCGCCGATCGCGTGTCGCAGCGCGGCGTTCTGCTCGGGATCCTCGCTGGCGAAGATGTTGTTGCCATCCTTGTCGAGCACCGAAATGTGCACGTGCAGACCGTTGCCCGCCTGGCCAGGGTAAGGCTTGGCCATGAAGGTGGTATCCATCTCGTGGTCGTAGGCGATGTTCTTCACCAGACGCTTGAGCAGTACCGCGTAGTCGCAGGCCTTGATCGGGTCGGCCACGTGGTGCAGGTTGACTTCGAACTGCGCAGGCGCGCTTTCCTTGACGATGGCGTCGGCCGGGATGCCCTGCTCTTTCGCGCCTTCGAGGATGTCTTGCAGGCAGTCGACGTATTCGTCGAGGTCATCGATCAGGTACACCTGGGTCGACATCGGACGCTTGCCGGAAACAGGCGAGCGCGGCGATTGCGGACGACCGTTCACGTTCTCCTGGTCGATCAGGTAGAACTCCAGTTCGAACGCGGCGCAGATGGTCAGGCCCAGTTCATCGAACTTGGCAACGACTTGTCGTAGGACTTCGCGCGGGTCGGCGAAGAAAGGGTCACCTTCGAGTTCGTGCATGGTCATCAGCAGTTGCGCGGTCGGGCGCTTCTGCCAGGGTTCATTGCACAGGGTATCGGGGATTGGATAGCAGATTCGGTCAGCATCGCCGATATCCAGGCCCAGGCCGGTGCTTTCCACCGTGGAACCATTGATATCCAGGGCAAACAGGGACGCCGGCAGGTTGATGCCTTTCTCATAGACCTTGTGGAGACTGGTGCGCTCGATGCGCTTGCCGCGCAATGGCGGTCCGCGGTGCGGACGCCGGCAAGTTCCTGCAAGGCCAATTGACCTGCAACCTCA
>NZ_JBNNVQ010000235.1:0-2112 GCF_050280625.1 Pseudomonas sp. NPDC089569 | reverse complement strand
ATTTTGCTGTCGTGCATGTATTGGGGAGCGCTGTTCGGCGGCTCGATTACCTCGATACTGTTCAACATTCCCGGTGAGCCTTCCTCGGTGGCGACCGTCCAGGCTCAGGACGATGTCCTTGCCCGGAATCGGATCGGTACGCTTGAGCACCCGCAGTACGCGGCCTCGAGCGTTGGTCTCGACTTCTTCATAACCCACCTGACCGTGCAATTCAGGCTCGTAGAAACGCTCGATGCCGGTTTTGCCGATTTGATGGGTACCGCTGTAGCTCACCGGGTCCAGAGTCTTGAGCTCTTTTTCGTTGATCCGCCCCATATAGCCTACCGAGTGCGCAAAGTGCGCGCCCTGTGGATAGTGACGAACCAACTGCGCGACCACTTCCACGCCCGGCAGGCGGAACTGATTCACCGCAATACGGGCGATCTGCTCTTCGGTCAGTTCGAACATGATCGGTACCGGCTCGAACGGCCGGCGCCCCTGGCGCATGCGCTTCTCGAAAATCACCCGGTCCTCGGGCGTCAGCTCCAGTACCTGGACGATGACATCCAGCACTTGCTGCCAATCACCAGAGCGCTCACGGGTCATGCTCAGGCTGAAGCTGGGGCGGTTGTCGGCGATGACCACACCGTTGCGGTCGTAAATCAACCCACGGGGCGGCGGAATCGGCTGCACATGGACGCGGTTGTTTTCCGACAGGGTCGAGTGGTACTCGTACTGGATCACCTGAAGGAAATACAGGCGCGCGATCAGCACGCCGATCAGCGTGACAACCGCAATGGCCCCGAACACGACACGGCCACGCACCAGACGGGCGTCTTTTTCGTGGTCCTTGATGCGGATCGGTTGAGACATGAGGCCAGAACTACTTGTGGTAAGGGTGGCCGGACAACACGGTCCAGGCACGATACAGCTGTTCGCCGATCAGAATGCGCACCAGCGGATGCGGCAACGTCAACGGCGAAAGCGACCAACGCTGATCGGCACGGGCGCAGACTTCCGGCGCCAGCCCTTCGGGGCCGCCGACCATGAAATTCACCGTGCGCGAGTCGAGTCGCCAGCGATCGAGTTCGACCGCCAGTTGCTCGGTACTCCAGGGTTTGCCGTGGACTTCGAGGGTGACGACACGCTCATTCGACCCGACCTTGGCCAGCATGGCTTCGCCCTCCTGACGGATGAAGCGCGCCACGTCAGCGTTCTTGCCACGGGTGTTGAGCGGTATTTCCACCAGTTCCAGCGCCAGCTCGGACGGAAGACGCTTGGCATACTCATGCCAGCCTTCTTCCACCCACTTGGGCATGCGTGAACCGACGGCGATCAGTCGCAGTCGCACAGCCGTTCCTTATTCCTGGTCTTTGTTGAGCTTGTTGAAATGCTCATGACCCACTTCAGGGCTGTGGTGCTTGCCGTCGGCGGCACGGCTCTGCTCGGCACCTTTCCACAGGCGCTCCAGATCGTAGAACTGACGGGCATTGGAGGTCATCATGTGAACGATCACATCGTCCATGTCCAGCAACACCCAGTCGCTCTCACCCTTGCCTTCTTCACCCAGCGGCTTGATGCCCTGGGCCTTGACCGATTCGCGAACCTTGTCGAGCATCGCGTTGATCTGGCGGTTGGAGGTACCGGTGGCGATGATCATGTAGTCAGTGATGCTCTGCTTGTCGCGAACATCGATCACCAGCACGTCCTGGGCCTTGACGTCTTCCAGGGCCGCTACGGCGATCTTGACCAACTCTTCGCCTTTCGGCGGCTCGGCGGCGAGGACCTTTTCCGGCAGCGGAGCACTCTTGAACGTGCCTTTGCGCTTAACTTTGTTTACGTCGTTGTTCGTCATAAAAAACTCGTTTTGCTCGTATGTTCGGGCGCTTCAATACACGTTGTTGCCACGTGCCTTGAGGCACTCCTGTTCAGTTCGACGCACGGTAAAGACCGTGCGCATCGATGTAGGCCAGGACCGCGTCGGGCACCAGGAAACGTACCGACTTACCGCTGGCCAGCAGTTGACGGATCTGGGTGGCGGCTCCAGTGCCGCCCGTGCCTGGTCGCTGGGCCCGAGCATCACTTGGGCGGCCTTCGATCTGGGTAGCGTCAAGGCGCGTATCCGGGGTGCCG
>NZ_JBNNVQ010000234.1:0-2176 GCF_050280625.1 Pseudomonas sp. NPDC089569 | reverse complement strand
ATCTTTCAAAGGCGGCTTCTGGCACGCGTTGACCACCGTGAAGATGGAGTCACTTCCGAAAACGTAGGGTTACGCTATGACCACCAAAGCAATAAGGGGTGTCGAGTACCGAAGAGGAACAGCTGGCGGATTTGAAGGAGTGGTGGTCACGCAACGGCAAGCCCCTGGTCACTGGCGGCCTGTTGGCGCTGGTCATCGTATTCGGCTGGCAGGCGTTCCATAAGTATCAGAGCAACCAGGCACAAGGTGCCTCGATGCTCTATCAGCAACTGCTGGAAACCACACTGACGCCTGACGGCAAGCCTGACGCGGCCCGGGTTTCGGACCTGGCGGCCAAGCTCAACAGTGAGTTCGCCGGTAGTGCTTACGCGCAATACGGCAGCCTGTTCGTGGCGAAAGTCGCGGTCGACAGCAACAAGCTGGATGACGCAGCGAGCGAGCTTAAAGCCATCATCGCCAAACCGGCCAACCCGGCACTGGGCGAAATCGCCCGTCAGCGCCTGGCGCAGGTACTGGCCGCGCAGAGCAAAGTCGACGAAGCGCTGAAACTGCTCGAAGGCGACGCCGACAAGGCATTCCTGGCCACCCGCGAAGAGCTCAAGGGCGACCTGCTGGTGCAGTTGGGTCGTACCGACGAAGCGCACGCGGCGTATCAAAAAGCCAAGGCGGCACTGTCGGATGAAGCGGCGGTCGGTGGCCTGCAAATCAAGCTGGACGACCTGGCCAAAGGGGATGCGTGACGTGATTCGTTGGAAACATGCAGCATTGCTGGCCCTGGCCCTTTTGGCCGCGGGTTGCAGCAGCAACGGCAAGAAAGAACTGCCACCGGCCGAACTGACCGATTTCAAGGAAGAAGTGGTTCTGAAGAAGCAGTGGAGTCGCTCGATTGGCGACGGCCAGGGCGAAACCTACAACATGCTGGTTCCGGCGATCGATGGCGAGACCATCTACGCTGCCGATGTGACCGGCGTGGTCATGGCGATGGACCGCAACAACGGCGACATCAAGTGGAAGAAAGACCTCGAACTTCCCGTTTCCGGTGCCGTCGGCGTGGGTTACGGCCTGCTGACGATCGGTACGCTCAAGGGTGAGATCGTCGCCCTGGATGCCATCAACGGTGAAGAAAAATGGCGCGCTCGGGTGTCCAGCGAAGTCCTCGCCCCACCTGCCAACAACGGTGACGTGGTCGTGGTTCAGACCCAGGATGACCGTCTGATTGGCCTGGACGCCGCAACCGGCAACCAGCGCTGGATGTACGACAGCACCCCGGCGGTACTGACCCTGCGTGGCACCAGTGCGCCGATCGTCACCAACCGCCTGGCGGTGGCTGGCCTGTCGACCGGTAAAGTGATCGCTCTGAACATCTCCAACGGCGTGCCGGTGTGGGAACAGCGCGTAGCGATTCCGCAAGGTCGTTCGGAGCTGGATCGCGTTGTCGATATCGACGGTGGCCTGCTGCTGTCCGGCGGTACGCTGTACGTCGCCAGCTATCAGGGTCGCGTCGCGGCACTGGATCTGGAAAGCGGCCGTCAACTCTGGCAGCGTGATGCTTCCAGCTATGCCGGCGTTGCCCAAGGTTTCGGCAGCGTCTACGTGAGCCTGTCCTCGGGCACCGTGGAAGGTGTCGACGAGCGTTCCACCACGGCGCTGTGGAGCAACGATTCGCTGGCCCGCCGTCAATTGTCGGCTCCGGAAGTGTTTTCCAGCTACGTGGCAGTGGGTGACCTGGAAGGTTACCTGCATCTGCTGAGTCAGGTAGATGGCCGCTTCGTCGGTCGCGAGCGCATCGACAGCGACGGCATACGCGCCCGTCCGCTGGTGGTGGGTGACACGATTTATGTGTATGGCAACAGCGGCAAACTGGAAGCCCTGACCATCAAGTAACAACTATGCTTGGGTTTAACCCCAAGCGGCTTCACCTGTGTCCAAATGTAGGAGCGAGCATGCTCGCGATGGATGTCAACGATTACGTTGGCGTCCTGAATGAACGCGGAGTCTGTGCGTTTTTCGCGAGCATGCTCGCTCCTACAGAAAAGCGCACGGTGATTGCCCCGAGCACCAGCCGCTGTCATTCAGCGGCTTTTGTATTTTCTGAAATAACGAAGTGGAGAGCCGCATGGTTCCCGTAATCGCCCTGGTGGGCCGACCGAACGTCGGCAAGTCCACCTTGTTCAAC
>NZ_JBNNVQ010000233.1:0-2183 GCF_050280625.1 Pseudomonas sp. NPDC089569 | reverse complement strand
ACTACGACGCCGCGACCCACGACGTCAACCGTACCGGCCTGCTGGAAGACCTGAAGGCTTCACCGGTTTCTACTTCGTCATCGGCAACACGAACCACGATACGGCTGGCGTCGACGGAGTCGATCACGCCGCCACGACGAGCCACGACGCAAACGCCGGAGTCACGGGCTACGTTACGCTCCATGCCGGTACCTACCAGCGGCTTGTCGGCGCGCAGGGTCGGTACAGCTTGACGCTGCATGTTCGAACCCATCAACGCACGGTTGGCGTCGTCGTGCTCGAGGAACGGAATCAGCGACGCTGCAACCGAAACTACCTGCTTCGGCGAAACGTCCATCAGGGTGACGTCTTCCGGCGCCTTGACGGTGAATTCGTTCAGGTGACGAACAGCTACCAGCTCATCGATCAGGACCTTCTTGTCGTTCATCGCGGCCGAAGCCTGAGCGATCACGTGATCGGCTTCTTCGATGGCGGACAGGAACACGATCTCGTCAGTAACCAACGCATCTTTCACCACACGGTACGGACTCTCGAGGAAACCGTACTGGTTAGTGCGCGCGTAGGCCGCCAGCGAGTTGATCAGACCGATGTTCGGACCTTCCGGCGTTTCAATCGGGCATACACGACCGTAATGAGTCGGGTGTACGTCACGAACTTCGAAGCCTGCACGCTCACGGGTCAGACCGCCCGGGCCGAGTGCGGAGACACGACGCTTGTGGGTAATCTCGGACAGCGGGTTGTTCTGGTCCATGAACTGGGACAGCTGGCTGGAACCAAAGAACTCTTTCACCGCCGCCGCAACCGGCTTGGCGTTGATCAGGTCCTGAGGCATCAGGCCTTCGCTTTCAGCCATCGACAGACGCTCTTTGACCGCACGCTCAACGCGCACCAGGCCAACGCGGAACTGGTTCTCGGCCATTTCGCCGACACAGCGAACACGACGGTTACCCAGGTGGTCGATGTCATCGACGATGCCTTTACCGTTACGGATGTCGACCAGAGTCTTCAGTACCGCGACGATGTCTTCCTTGCACAGAACACCCGAACCCTCGATCTCGGTACGACCGATACGACGGTTGAACTTCATCCGGCCGACCGCGGACAGGTCATAGCGCTCAGGGCTGAAGAACAGGTTGTTGAACAGGGTCTCGGCAGCATCCTTGGTCGGAGGCTCACCAGGACGCATCATGCGATAGATTTCGACCAGCGCTTCCAGTTGGTTGCTGGTGGAATCGATCTTCAGGGTATCGGAGATGAACGGACCGCAATCGATATCGTTGGTGTACAGAGTCTCGATGCGAACAACACCCGCCTTGGCAAGTTTTACCAGGATCTCGGTGCTCAGTTCGGTATTGCACTCTGCCAGGATTTCGCCGGTTGCCGGATGCACGATGGCCTTGGCGGTCGTGCGACCCAAGACGTAGTCCAGAGGCACGTCCAGCTCTTTGATCCCGGCTTTTTCCAGCTGGTTGATGTGGCGCGCAGTAATACGACGACCCTGCTCGACAATAACCTTGCCTTTGTCATCCTGGATATCCAGGACCGCAATTTCACCACGCAGGCGCTGAGGCACCAGCTCCAGGCTCAAGCCTTCGGCTTTCACATGGAATACGTTGGTGGTGTAGAACGCGTCCAGCACTTCTTCGGTGGTGTAGCCGAGCGCGCGCAGCAATACCGATGCAGGCAGCTTGCGACGACGGTCGATACGCACGAATACGCAGTCCTTCGGGTCGAACTCGAAGTCCAGCCAGGAACCGCGGTAAGGAATGATGCGTGCGGAGTACAGCAGTTTGCCAGAGCTGTGCGTCTTGCCGCGGTCGTGGTCAAAGAACACGCCTGGGGAACGGTGCAGCTGGGAAACGATTACACGCTCGGTACCGTTGATTACGAAGGTACCGTTTTCAGTCATCAGGGGGATTTCACCCATGTAGACTTCTTGCTCTTTGATGTCCTTGATCGCTTTGTTCGACGATTCTTTGTCGAAAATGATCAGGCGCACTTTTACCCGCAAAGGTACGGCGTAAGTAACACCACGCAATACGCATTCTTTGACATCAAATGCCGGTTCGCCCAGACGATACCCGACGTCGGCCGTTAAAGAGATGCAGAATAGATGTATTGGCCACCCGAGCGAGAGACTTGCGTCAAATAATTGCGATGTTTCGGGCACCCTGTATACAACC
>NZ_JBNNVQ010000232.1:0-2205 GCF_050280625.1 Pseudomonas sp. NPDC089569 | reverse complement strand
CCGGTGTCGACCTGGCCGCGCGCGCCGCGCGGTACCAGTGAGCCACCCTGGTACTGGGCACGACGGATGATCGCCTTGCCGCTTGGCGCCAGCGAGCTGTTGAAGTCCGGCAGTTCCTTGAGCAGGTGTGCGCAGGACTTGAGCAGCAGAGGCAGGATGGTCAGCTTGACGCCGGCCTTCTCTGCAACGGCTTTCTGGGCGTTACGGAACGCTTCCAGCTCGGTGATATCCGCCGAGTCGAATTGCGTCACGTGTGGCACGTTCAGCCAGCTGCGGTGCAGGTTGGCGGCTCCGACCTGCATCAGGCGGGTCATCGGCACTTCTTCAATTTCACCGAAGCGGCTGAAGTCCACGGCCGGAATCGGCGGAATGCCCGCGCCACCGGTTGCACCGGCAGCAGCGGCCGGCGCTTCCTTGGCCTTCTGCATCATGGCCTTGACGTAGACCTGCACGTCTTCTTTCAGGATGCGACCGTGCGGACCACTGGCGCCAACAGCGCTCAGCTCGACGCCGAACTCACGGGCCAGTTGACGCACGGCGGGACCTGCGTGAACTTTGGCGCCCGGCTTGGCTGGAGCGGCAACCGGGGCAGCCGCAGGGGCGGCGGCAGGTGCAGCAGCGGCTGGAGCCGGAGCCGGAGCGCTCGGTGCGGCAGCGGCAGGCGCCGGTGCAGCAGCCGGTGCTGCGCCTTTGACTTTCAGCTTGAGGATCAGGTCGCCAGTGCCGACTTCATCATCGAGCTTGATGGCGATGCTTTCCACCACGCCAGCAGCAGGCGATGGAATTTCCATGCTCGCCTTGTCGGATTCCAGAGTGATCAGCGACTGGTCGGCTTCGACGCTGTCGCCGGCCTTGACCAGCACTTCGATGATCTTGGCCTTGCCGGCCGAGCCGATGTCCGGAACGTGGATGTCCTGAACGCTGTCGGCCACTGGCGCTGCCGGGGCTGCCGCAGGGGCAGGTGCGGCGGCAGGTGCCGGTGCAGCCGCCTGGGCCGGAGCCGCAGCGGGCGCGGCAGCGCCTGCCACTTCCAGGTCCAGGATCAGATCGCCGGTGCCGACTTCGTCGTTGAGCTTGACGCTGATGGCCTTGACCACGCCAGCGGCAGGCGACGGGATTTCCATGCTCGCCTTGTCGGATTCCAGGGTGATCAGCGACTGATCAGCCTGGACGGTGTCACCCACCTTGACCTGGATTTCGATGATCTGGGCCTTGCCCGACGAACCGATGTCCGGCACGTGGACCTTCTGGACCGAAGCGGCAACAGGCGCGGCAGGAGCAGCGGCTGGCGCGGCAGCTGCAGGAGCGGCAGCGGGTGCCGCTTCAGCCTTGGCAGCCGGTGCGGCAGCCGCAGGGGCCGCGGCTGCGGCACCTTCGACTTCCAGCTCCAGCAGTTCGTCGCCTTCTTTCAGACGGTCGCCCAGCTTCACTTTCAGGCTCTTGATCACGCCGGCTTTCGGCGCCGGCACTTCCATGCTGGCCTTGTCCGATTCCAGGGTCAGGATGCTCTGGTCGGCTTCGATGCGGTCGCCGACCTTCACAAACAGTTCAATTACTTCACCTTCACCGCTGCCGATGTCAGGTACGCGAATGAGTTCGCTCACAGAGTCTCTCCTCAGCAGTCCAGTGGGTTGCGTTTTTCCGGGTCGATACCGAATTTGACGATAGCTTCAGCCACCACCTTAGGTTCGATATCACCACGGTCAGCCAATGCTTCCAGGGCTGCCAACACCACGAAATGACGGTCGACTTCGAAGAAATGACGCAGTTTCTTGCGGCTGTCGCTGCGACCGAAACCGTCGGTGCCCAGGACCTTGAATTCCTTGGACGGTACCCACTGGCGGATCTGCTCGGCGAACAACTTCATGTAGTCGGTAGAGGCAATGACCGGACCTTTGCGGCCGTTCAGGCACTCTTCAACGTAGCTCTTCTTCGGCTTCTGGCCAGGGTGCAGACGGTTGGTGCGCTCGACGGCCAGGCCGTCGCGACGCAGTTCGTTGAAGCTGGTGACGCTCCACACGTCGGCGCCGACGTTGAACTCTTCACGCAGGATCTTCGCCGCTTCGCGCACTTCACGCAGGATGGTGCCCGAGCCCATCAGTTGAACGTGATGCGCCGCTTCGCGGGTGTCTTCCTCGAGCAGGTACATGCCTTTCTTGATGCCTTCTTCGGCACCGGCCGGCATGGCTGGCTGCTGGTAGGACT
>NZ_JBNNVQ010000231.1:0-2245 GCF_050280625.1 Pseudomonas sp. NPDC089569 | reverse complement strand
ACATCCTGCTGCACGTTGTCGGCCTGTACTGCCGATTTTCCCTGGGCCATGCCCAGTGCCGAGATGAACAGTACGCTGCCGGCACCGATGCGAAAAGCTCTGGCCGTTCTTGGCCATTTCGCGCAGCTTCGCGGTCGGGTGGTACAGCGCGCCCAAATCAGCGTACTGGTCAGCCAGGGCAACGAACTCTGCAACACCGATCGAATCGATGTAGCGCAGTGCACCGCCACGGAATGGAGGGAAACCAATGCCGTAGACCAGGCCCATGTCTGCTTCGGCGGCGGTTTCGACAATGCCGTCTTCCAGGCAGCGCACGGTTTCCAGGCACAGCGGGATCATCATCCAGTTGATGATGTCTTCATCGGTGACTTCGCGCTGTTCAAAGACGATCGGCTTGAGCACTTCCAGCACCGACGGATCGGCAACCTTCTTCTGCTTGCCGCGCTTGTCGGTCTCGTAGGCGTAGAAACCCTTGCCGTTTTTCTGCCCCAGGCGCTTGGCTTCGTAGAGAACGTCCACGGCCGAACGACGGTCGTCTTTCATGCGGTCAGGGAAACCTTCGGCCATCACATCGCGGCCATGGTGGCCGGTATCGATACCGACGACATCCATCAGGTATGCCGGGCCCATCGGCCAGCCGAATTTTTCCATGATCTTGTCGATACGGACGAAGTCCACACCGGCGCTGACCAGCTTGGCGAAACCGCCGAAATACGGGAACAGCACACGGTTGACCAGGAAGCCCGGGCAGTCATTGACCACGATCGGGTTCTTGCCCATTTTCTTGGCGTAGGCAACGGTGGTGGCAATCGCCTGCTCGCTGGACTTCTCGCCACGGATCACTTCAACCAGCGGCATCATGTGAACCGGGTTGAAGAAGTGCATGCCGACGAAGTTTTCCGGACGCTTGAGGGCCTTGGCCAACAAGCTGATGGAAATGGTCGAGGTGTTCGAGGCGAGGATGGTGTCCTCTTTGACCTTGTCTTCGACTTCGGCCAGAACGGCTTGCTTGACCTTCGGGTTTTCGACGACCGCTTCGACCACCAGATCCACGTGACCGAAATCACCGTAGGACAGGGTCGGACGAATGCCGTTAAGCACTTCAGCCATTTTCGCGGCGGTCATGCGACCCTTTTCAACGCGGCCAACCAGCAGTTTGGCGGCTTCGGCCAGCCCCTGCTCGATACCGTGCTCGTTGATGTCCTTCATCAGGATCGGCGTACCCTTGGAAGCCGACTGGTAGGCAATGCCGCCACCCATGATACCGGCGCCCAGTACGGCAGCCTGTTTCACGTCGCTGGCGATTTCGTCGTAGGCCTTGGCCTTTTTCTTCAGCTCCTGATCGTTCAGGAACAGGCCGATCAGGCTTTGAGCCGCGGAAGTCTTGGCCAGTTTGACGAAACCGGCAGCTTCCACTTCCAGCGCCTTGTCGCGACCGAAGTTCGCGGCTTTCTGGATGGTTTTGATCGCTTCGACCGGGGCCGGGTAGTTCGGGCCGGCCTGGCCAGCCACGAAACCTTTGGCGGTTTCGAAGGCCATCATTTGCTCGATCGCGTTCAGCTTGAGCTTTTCAAGCTTCGGCTGGCGCTTGGCCTTGTAGTCGAACTCGCCGGAAATGGCGCGTTTGATCAGTTCCAGCGCGGCGTCCTGCAGCTTCTCAGGCGCAACCACGGCATCGACGGCACCCACTTTAAGCGCGTCTTCGGCACGGTTTTCCTTGCCGGCGGCAATCCACTCGATAGCGTTGTCGACACCGATCAGGCGCGGCAGACGTACAGTACCGCCGAAGCCCGGGTAGATCCCCAGTTTGACTTCCGGCAGACCGATCTTGGCCTTGGTGGACATGACGCGGTAGTCCGCAGACAGGCACATTTCCAGGCCGCCACCCAATGCGATGCCGTTGATCGCGACGACGGTCGGGACGTTGAGGTCTTCGAAATCGCTGAAAATCCTGTTGGCTTCCAGGTTGCCAGCAACAAGCTCTGCATCCGGCAGCTTGAAGTTGTCGACAAATTCGGTGATGTCGGCGCCGACAATGAATACGTCCTTGCCACTGCTGACGATCACACCCTTGATCGAAGCATCTGCCTTGATGGCGTCCACGGCCTGACGCAGTTCGTTCAGGGTTAGACGGTTGAACTTGTTGACGGACTCACCCTTGAGGTCGAACTTCAGTTCGACGATGCTCCATCGTCGACCTGCGTGTCGACTGGGCGGACGAAGACCCGATCGGCCAACTGGCACA
>NZ_JBNNVQ010000230.1:0-2312 GCF_050280625.1 Pseudomonas sp. NPDC089569 | reverse complement strand
TGGCCTTGTAGGTCGCCTCGTCGGTCAGGGTATTGGCCAGAACCTCGGGACGAACGGGATACAGGGAAGCCGCACTCATCTTTCTTACCTCGGTGCAATTGTTGTTCAAGTGATCGGTAACGGGCGGGTTGTCCCGCCTCGGTTCAACGCCATCCGATGGCGCCATTCAAATCCTGAAGCGACTCAGGAGCTGGTCCTGCTGACCGACATACCCCGCCATCGCCGAGCACTGGCGAACCTGCTTTTCGGCACTGTCGGAGACCTCCAGGCTGATATCGCGGATGTTGGTCGTGTTGCGATTGATCTCTTCGGACGTCGCGCTCTGTTCCTGCGCGGCGGTGGCGATCTGCAGGTTCATGTCGTTGATCCGGTAAATCGCTTCACGTATGCGCTCCAGCGTCGCGTTGGCGGCATTGGCATCGCCGGCCGTCTTGCTGGCGGCGTCGCGGCTTTGCTGCATTCGCGCCTGGGCGTGTTTCACCCCTGCCTGCAGTTGATCGATCATCTGGCGAATTTCCTGGGTCGATTGCTGCGTACGCGAGGCCAGCGAACGCACCTCATCGGCCACCACGGCAAAACCGCGCCCGGTCTCCCCTGCCCGCGCCGCCTCGATGGCGGCATTGAGCGCAAGCAGATTGGTCTGGTCGGCGATGCCGGTGATGACGGCCACGATGGATTCGATGCTTTGACTGAGCGAGGACAATTCGTTGATGGCACGACCGGTGTCGTCCATCTCCGCCGCCAGGCGATTGATCGCCCCTGTCGAGCGAGACACCAGCGCCACGCCGACTTCGGTTTCCTCGTTGGCGGCAATCGCCGCCTCGGCTGCGGCCTGGGCATTGCGCGCCACGCCCTCGGCCGTCGAGGCCATCTCTTGCATGGCCGTGGTCAATTGATCCAGTTCCTGCAACTGGTTCTGAACCCGACTGGCCGCCTGATCCGCCTCGCTGGACGTCGCCGTGGTGCTCTCGCGCACTTGCTGCGAGCCACTCTTTACATCGCCGATCAGCGTCTTGAGATGCTGCAGGAGCCGGTTGAACTCCCCGGACACCTGGGCGATTTCATCATGGCCATGCACCGGTAGTTCACGGGTCAAATCCCCGCTGCCTCGATTGATATCCGCGAGCGATTCCTTGAGCTGATCCAGCGGCCAGAGCAGACGCCTGACCAGCAGCCCCAACAGCAACAGGCTGAGCACAACGCCCAGGCCAGTGCCGATGACCGCGCGCCAGGTCAAGGTATGGGCGGCGGCCATGACAATGTCCTGGTCCAGCACCACGCCGATGTACCAGTCCATGCCCTTCAGGCCGGTGAGCGGAATGAAGGAAACCAGCCGGGGCTTTCCACCGACGCTGACTTCCTGAAGCTGACTGCCGAGCGCCAGCGCGTTTCCTGCAAACAGCTCGCTGTAGGGCTTGCCGTTCAGTTCGGCGTCCGGGTGGGAAATGATGTTGCCACTCTTGCTCAGCAGGAATGCATAACCGGCCCCGCCGAAATCCAGGGTATTGATGGCATCGGCCACCGACGTCAGGCGGATGTCACCGCCAAACACGCCGAGCAACCGCCCGGCATCGCTGATCCGGGCGACAGCCGAGATCAGGATCTCCCCCGTGGTGGAGTCCTTGTAGGGTTCGGTCAGCACCGCCTGGCTAGCGGCCTTGCCGGTCGCGTACCAAGGGCGGGTACGCCCGTCATAGTCAGGTTTCGGATTCCAGGAAGCGCTGTTCTTGATCGGTTTCCCGTCGGACTCAAGGGCACCGAATACCAACTTGAATTCATCTTTGAGAATGGGCGAATCGATGATTCTCTGGGTCGCTTGCGCGCTGTACTGGCTGTCGATCGCCTGGGCGGCCAGGTCCATCAGGCCAAGTTTGCCGTTGAGCCAGTTTTCGATCTGGCGCGCCACTGCATTGCTCGTTTCGCTGATGCTCGCCTCGACCTGGTGACGCAGGATCGTGCGGACCTGCTCTACCTGGACCAGCGACAGCAGACTGGTCGTGACCAACAGCACACAAGCAGCCACAAGGCTGACCTTGTAACGGATTTTCATCGAGGGCTCCGCGCGGCGAGAAGTTGATTATTCGCTGTTTTGAGATCGCCATCGCGAGCAGGCTCGCTCCTGTAGGAGCCGAGCTTGCTGGCGAAGGCCGTTACGCGATATCGCGCCGGATTTAGAAGAAGCCCAGCGGATTGATGTCGTAGCTCACCAGCAGGTTCTTGGTCTGCTGGTAGTGGTCGAGCATCATCTTGTGGGTTTCACGGCCGACGCCGGACTTTTTGTACCCGCCGAACGCGGCGTGCGCCGGGTACAG
>NZ_JBNNVQ010000229.1:0-2318 GCF_050280625.1 Pseudomonas sp. NPDC089569 | reverse complement strand
GGCACTGGCTTCCAACGCTGTACTGTTCGGCTTCAACGTGCGTGCCGATGCCGGTGCTCGCAAGATCGTCGAGCAGGAAGGTCTGGATATGCGTTACTACAACGTGATCTACGACATCATCGAAGACGTCAAGAAAGCACTGACCGGTATGCTCGGCAGCGACGTTCGCGAGAACATCCTGGGCGTGGCCGAAGTACGTGACGTGTTCCGCTCGCCGAAGTTCGGCGCGATTGCCGGTTGCATGGTGATCGAAGGTACTGTTCACCGTAACCGCCCGATCCGTGTACTGCGTGAAGACATCGTTATCTTCGAAGGCGAGCTGGAATCCCTGCGTCGCTTCAAGGATGACGCTTCCGAAGTGCGTGCCGGCATGGAGTGCGGTATCGGCGTGAAGAGCTACAACGACGTCAAGGTCGGTGACAAGATCGAAGTCTTCGAGAAGGTTCAGGTTGCTCGCAGCCTCTGACTCGCGCACTTCAAGAGCCGTGATGGCCAGCCGCATGCAATTGCGCGGCGCATCTCCCGGACTCTAAACGCAACGCCCGGTCTGGCTTTTGTCAGGCCGGGCGTTTGCCGCTTTCAGACCTCACGGGTTTCACCGTGGGGCAGTAACAGGTAACAAGACATGGCAAAAGAATACAGCCGTACCCAACGTATCGGCGATCAAATGCAGCGCGAGCTGGCACAACTGATCCGTCGTGAAGTCAAAGACCCGCGCGTCGGCCTGGTCACCATTACCGCAGTGGAAGTCAGCCGTGACGTCGGTCATGCCAAGATTTTCATCACCGTAATGGGTGCGAACGGTAGCGAAGACATCGCGCAAAGCATCAAGGTGCTCAACTCCGCCGCCGGCTTCCTGCGCATGCAGCTGGCTCGCGAGATGAAGCTGCGCAGCGTTCCACAATTGCACTTCCACTACGACGAAAGTGTCGCGCGCGGTGCGCATCTCTCGGCCTTGATCGAGCGTGCGGTGGCTGAAGACGGCCTGCATTCGGTTGCGGCAGAAGCCGAAGACACCAAGGAGTAATCGGTGGCTCAGGTCAAACGTATTCGTCGTAACGTCAGCGGCATCATTCTGCTCGACAAACCGCTGGGGCTCACCTCCAACGCGGCGCTGCAGAAGGTTCGCTGGTTGCTCAATGCCGAGAAGGCCGGTCACACCGGCAGTCTCGATCCGCTGGCTACCGGTGTGTTGCCGCTGTGCTTCGGTGAGGCGACCAAGTTCTCGCAATACCTGCTCGATTCCGACAAGGGTTACGAAACCCTGGCGCAACTGGGCAAGACCACAAGCACGGCAGATGCCGAAGGTGAGGTTTTGCAGGAGCGTCCGGTGACCGTTGGTCGCGCCGATATCGAAGCGGTACTGCCCGGTTTTCGTGGGGAAATCAGTCAGATACCGCCGATGTATTCGGCACTCAAGCGTGATGGACAGCCTCTTTACAAGCTGGCCCGTGCGGGTGAGGTAGTGGAGCGCGAACCGCGTTCTGTTACTATTACGCGCTTGGACTTGCTGGCCTTCGAGGGTGACACTGTGCGGCTGGCAGTGGGTTGCAGCAAAGGCACCTATATCCGTACTCTGGTGGAGGATATCGGTGAACAACTCGGTTGTGGCGCTTACGTTGCAGAGTTGCGACGTACCCAGGCCGGGCCTTTCACGCTGGCCCAGACGGTTACGCTGGAAGAGCTGGAAGCGGTACATGCCGAAGGCGGTAACGAAGCGGTGGATCGCTTCCTGATGCCATCGGACAGTGGCCTGCTGGATTGGCCGCTGTTGCAGTTCTCGGAAGCGAGTGCGTTCTATTGGCTCAACGGTCAGCCAGTACGCGCCCCGGATGCCCCGAAGTTCGGAATGGTACGAGTACAGGATCACAACGGTCGCTTCATCGGTATCGGTGAAGTGAGTGAAGACGGGCGCATCGCGCCACGTCGTTTGATTCGGTCAGAATGACCGGAACCAGTCTGTGTAAAAGCAGGCTGGCGAGGGTGGCTGTTAACAGGCACGGTCACTACTCATTTTTTGATACAGGGATTTGTCCCTGGCCTGTTGAAACTGTTTTTCTGAAACAGTTTCCTGATAAAAGGATTGCCTCATGGCTCTCAGCGTTGAAGAAAAAGCTCAAATCGTTACCGACTACCAGCAATCCGTTGGTGATACTGGTTCGCCAGAAGTGCAAGTTGCACTGCTGACCGCCAACATCAACAAGCTGCAAGGTCACTTCAAGGCCAACGGTAAAGATCACCACTCCCGTCGAGGTCTGATCCGCATGGTTATTTACGTAAGGGGCACGAGCCAAGCTCGTAGGAAATCACCCTGATAA
>NZ_JBNNVQ010000228.1:0-2337 GCF_050280625.1 Pseudomonas sp. NPDC089569 | reverse complement strand
TTCCTCACGCTCGATATCGACGATGCCAGTGAGATGCGCGGATTTACCTAGTCTATCTGAGTTTCGTATTCCCTCTGATCGGGTTCCTGCTGCTGTCGTTCTCCCGCGGACGCCTCTCGGAGAACCTCTCGGCGCTGATCGGTGTCGGCTCCATCGGCCTGTCTGCCATCGTCGCGGCCTACGTGATCTGGCAGTTCAACGTCGCACCGCCGCAAGGCGGCGCCTACACCCAGGTGCTGTGGCAATGGATTTCGGTTGAAGGCTTCCAGCCAAGCTTCACGCTGTACCTGGACGGCCTGGCCGTGACCATGCTCGGCGTGGTGGTTGGCGTGGGTTTCCTGATCCACCTGTTCGCCTCCTGGTACATGCGCGGCGAAGCCGGTTACTCGCGCTTCTTCTCGTACACCAACCTGTTTATCGCCAGCATGCTGTTCCTGGTACTGGGCGATAACCTGCTGTTCATCTACTTCGGCTGGGAAGGCGTGGGCCTGTGCTCCTACCTGTTGATCGGTTTCTACTACAGCAACCGCAACAACGGTAACGCAGCACTCAAGGCGTTCATCGTGACCCGTATCGGTGACGTGTTCATGGCCATCGGCCTGTTCATCCTGTTTGCCCAGCTGGGCACGCTGAATGTCCAGGAACTGCTGGTGCTGGCACCGCAGAAATTCCAGGCCGGCAACTTCTGGATGGTCATGGCCACCCTGATGCTGCTGGGCGGCGCCGTCGGTAAATCCGCACAACTGCCGCTGCAAACCTGGCTGGCGGATGCGATGGCCGGCCCTACCCCGGTTTCGGCACTGATCCACGCCGCAACCATGGTGACCGCCGGTGTCTACCTGATCGCCCGTACCCACGGCCTGTTCACCCTGGCGCCGGAAATCCTGCACCTGGTGGGCATCGTCGGCGGCGTAACCCTGGTGCTGGCAGGTTTTGCAGCCCTGGTTCAGACCGACATCAAGCGTATCCTCGCCTACTCGACCATGAGCCAGATCGGCTACATGTTCCTGGCCCTGGGCGTCGGTGCCTGGGATGGCGCGATCTTCCACCTGATGACCCACGCGTTCTTCAAGGCCCTGCTGATCCTTGCTACCGGTGCGGTGATCGTTGCCTGCCACCACGAACAGAACATCTTCAAGATGGGCGGTCTGTGGAAGAAACTGCCACTGGCCTACGCCAGCTTCATCGTCGGTGGTGCGGCCCTGGCGGCCCTGCCACTGGTGACCGCGGGCTTCTACTCCAAGGATGAAATCCTCTGGGAAGCCTTCGCCAGCGGCAACCACGGTCTGCTGTACGCAGGTCTGGTGGGTGCGTTCATGACGTCGCTGTACACCTTCCGCCTGATCTTCATCGCGTTCCACGGTGAAGCCAAGACCGAAGCACACGCCGGTCACGGCATTGCCCACTGGCTGCCACTGTCGGTGCTGATCGTCCTGTCGACTTTCGTTGGCGCGATGATCGTTCCACCGCTGCACGGCGTGCTGCCGGAAAGCGTCGGCCATGCCGGCGGCGAAGCCAAGCACAGCCTGGAAATCGCCTCGGGCGCCATCGCCCTGGCCGGTATCCTGCTGGCCGCGCTGCTGTTCCTGGGCAAGCGTCGTTTCGTCACTGCAATCGCCAACAGCGGCATCGGCCGTATCCTGTCGGCCTGGTGGTTCGCCGCCTGGGGCTTCGACTGGATCTACGACAAACTGTTCGTCAAGCCTTACCTTGCGATCAGCCACATCCTGCGCAAAGACCCGCTCGACCAGACCATCGGTCTGATCCCGCGCATGGCCAAGGGGGGTCACACCGCCCTGAGCCGTACCGAGACCGGTCAACTGCGTTGGTATGCCGCCTCGATGGCTGCTGGTGCCGTGCTGGTAATCGGCGCTGTCGTGCTGGTAGCGGTCTGATATGAACCTTGCGAACTTGCGAAAGGAATTGAGCCCGTCATGATTCTGCCTTGGCTAATCCTGATCCCCTTCATCGGCGGCCTGCTGTGCTGGATGGGTGAGCGCTTCGGCGCCACCCTCCCCCGCTGGATTGCGCTGATCACCATGTCCCTGTTGCTCGCCCTCGGCCTCTGGCTGTGGGCTCACGGTGACTATTCATTTGCACCAAAACCAGGCGCCGATCCGACCTGGGCGCTTGAGTTCAAGCAAGTCTGGATCCAGCGCTTCGGCATCAACGTGCACTTGGCCCTCGACGGCCTGTCGCTGTTGATGATCATGCTGACCGGCCTGCTGGGTGTCCTCTCGGTACTCTGCTCGTGGAAAGAGATCCAGCGTCACGTGGGCTTCTTCCTCCTGAACCTGATGTGGATCCTGGGCGGCGTCGTCGGCGTGTTCCTGGTAT
>NZ_JBNNVQ010000227.1:0-2389 GCF_050280625.1 Pseudomonas sp. NPDC089569 | reverse complement strand
GACAACTATGTCGAGCACATGCAAAGCAAACACCCGGACAAACCGGTGATGAGCTACGAGGCGTTCTTTCGCGAGCGCCAGGAAGCGCGCTACGGTGGCAAGGGTGGGCCCAAGTGCTGTTAAGGCACGAAGGTTAGGCAACACAAACAGGTAGGAGCACGGCTTGCCGGCGAAAACGGTCTTGAGGACGTCATCGCCGGCAAACCGTGCTCCTACCGTTTTTTAGTGCATGGGAGATTCAGATTTGTCGACTCCAATTCCGGTCACGGTTCTCAGCGGTTTCCTCGGTGCCGGCAAGACCACCTTGCTGCGCCACCTGCTCAAAGCCGAGCACGGCCTGAAAATCGCCGTGATCGAAAATGAATTCAGCGATGCCGGCATCGACACCCAGTTGCTGGGGGACGAGCCGGTGCAAGTGATGACACTGTCCAATGGCTGTGTCTGCTGCACCATCCACACCGATCTGACCAAGGCCCTGTACCTGCTGCTCGAACGACTGGACAGCGGCGACATCGCCTTCGATCGACTGGTCATCGAATGCACCGGCCTGGCCGATCCGGCACCGGTGGCGCAAACCTTCTTCATCGACGAAGAGCTGCGCGACCGCTATATCCTCGATGGCATCATCACACTGGTGGACGCAGCACACGCCGAACAGCACCTGACCCAGACCATTGCCCAGGCGCAGATCGGCTTCGCCGACCGCTTGCTGGTGAGCAAGCGCGATCTGGTGGATGAGCCCGCGTTCAGCGCATTGAGCGAGCGCCTGACCCGCATCAATCGTCGCGCCCCGATCCGTGTGGTGGACCACGGCAAGATCGATCTGGCCGAATTGCTCGATGTGCGCGGTTTCAATCTCAACGCCGACCTGGGCGGTGGCGTGAGTTTGCGTCCGGTCAGCCAGGCGCCGTCCATCGACCGCATTTCCAGCCTGGTGTTGCGCACCGACAAGCCGCTGGATATCGACAAGCTCAGCGAGTTCATGAACGAGCTGCTGGAGGAGCACGGCAAGCAACTGCTGCGTTACAAAGGCGTATTGAGCATTTTCGGCGAGCCACGGCGCCTGGTGTTTCAGGGAGTGCTGAAGCTTTATGGCTTCGACTGGGATACCGAGTGGGCGGACGATGAGGCGCGTGAAAGCGTGATCGTGTTTATTGCCGATGATTTGCCCGAGGAGAAAATTCGTGAGGGGTTCGCGCGGGTAACGGCAGAATAGGTTTGTGCATTTTCAGCGGCGTTTCCAGGAGGGCGGACTCCTATCAGGCTTTGGATTTGAGTCCGCTCGTGAAACCCGTATTCGGGAGTATTGATTACGAACGGACGATAAAGATGTGCAGTTCTACTGGAACTAGCTGATTCCGCGCTCCAGAACTTCAAGTTTAAAAGTCAGAACACTGCCGCCCTCTTTTCCGGTGCAAACAATTCCACCGACATCTGTCTTTCCCTGAACACTTAACTTGCGGCCACCTCGAGTTTGTATTTTGAGAGTGTGTGTTTCTCCTTCGAGTTGATCGATTGTCACGATTTCGCCTTTGCTGTCCAACAAGTTATAAGTAGTTTGATCGTCATCGTAACGAAAGGCACTGATGAAGCTTTTGTTTTCATTGCTGAGCGCATATTTGTCGTAATGGCTGTCAGTCAAAAGGTAAATCGAGTAGTAGTCGTCTATGCACTTGAAATAAAACTCAAGCTGATCAGTTGGAGCGCCTTCTGCGACGCACAGATAACTTGAGACATCGACGTGACGGTCGAAGGCAGAGAGTTCGTAATACCAACGATTGACCAAAGTTTTTCGATTATAGGTGATTCTCGGTAAATGCAGATTTCCGTAGTTTGTCGTCATGCTGGCAATGAAGGAGCGCTCGGTATCTGTGCTCATTGTCAAGTCCGTCCATGGTTGTATGTTTGAGAGACCACCGGTCGGTGGCCAGAACGAAACTAACAGTGCCATGAGGGCTCGGATATTTATTTTTGGTTTTTGGTATTTCGATGTTTTTCTGTTTTGGGTTGCATGCTGGTGAAGTGCAACTTTAGTATTGTTCAACAAACATTCGATTAACTTCAGGCAAAAAAAAGCCCGGCTGTTTAGCCGGGCTTTTTCTCAAACTACTGCGATCAAGCGCCGTATACCGGCAGCTTCTTGCAGATGGCTTTGACTTTCTCGCGAACGGCGTCGATCACCGCTTCGTTGTTCAGGTCAGCCAGGATGTCGCAGATCCAGCCAGCCAGTTCCTTGCACTCTGCTTCCTTGAAGCCACGAGTGGTCACAGCCGGAGTGCCGAAGCGCAGGCCGGAGGTGACGAACGGGGAGCGTGGGTCGTTCGGTACGGAGTTCTTGTTCACGGTGATGAACGCTTTGCCCAGAGCGGCGTCGGCGTCTTTACCGGAG
>NZ_JBNNVQ010000226.1:0-2450 GCF_050280625.1 Pseudomonas sp. NPDC089569 | reverse complement strand
TCGCTGGAATAAGATTTACGCATGGCCAAACACCTCAGATTTGGGCGCCATCATAGCGCCCGATTGAAGTGTCCAAAATCATTAGGCCAGTTCAGGCTTGCCCGCGAAGGCGTCCGTATTAACAACACAACAACCCTCAAATGTGCATCTTAATCAGACCGCCCCCCGCAACCGCCGCGCCGCCACATCCAACACATCACACCCATCGCGCAACGCAATGGCGCAGAGCAGTGCAAAGTCACTGAGAATGAAAGACTCGCATTCGATAGAGCCGCGCATGGACAGGTTTTCCAACACCTGGGTTACGGCGCAGATTCGATAGCTGGCAGCATCAGTCAGAATGTCGAGGGGCGCGTGGGTATCGACGAACAGCGTGGGCATTTCGGTGCAGTTGCTGGTGAGGGCCATGAAGCGGTTTTCGGGGTGGGGTGTTGGCTTTTCGTAGGGTGGATCTGGAGTCAGTGTTTTCATGGTCTGTGTCCTAACGTATGGAGGGAAACCGCACACCTTCACTTCCACGCAAAGGGTGACGGCTGCACGCCGCTGTGGAAGACCGGGACGTTAGGCACCCGGCGCACTCGAAAGCGCCCCGCGCACAACCACCATAGAACACGGACAAAACGCCGAACTGGTGACGCTTGATGCGCCTAACGATAGAAGGGCTTCCACACCCTGCCACTGAATTTGCAGTGACACTTAAAAGACTATCGATGCGCCCCTCTCCACGCCAGTTCATTAAAACCGCTAGAACTTGAAGGAAATCTCCTAGGACGCTGCCTCGTGTCCAATCAAAAGGCTACATCAATTCGCTCGACATTAATCTTCACGTATTGTTCATTCAACTGTGGGTAATCGTAGTGAACCCCTTGATCCATAAAGTCTATGAAAGAGCGAAAAATATCTCCATCTAAATACCCAGATAAAATGCAACCAAAGCCACTACCAAGCATTTCAATCGTTTTCCCAGCCTCTTGCGCAAGTGCTACACAATCACCGTCAGGCAATATCACTTCGAATTCAACGTCGCGCTTCCCTCCAACTTCAATTTTGAAATAGCAGCAACTCACAAAGCATTTTACAAACACACTCTCAACCAGCAGCACCACCGACTCTTCGACAACTTTATCGAATTCTACTACTTGCACCTCATATCTCTTAGTCATTCGCTAGCTTCACAGCTTTATCTTTCCCACCACCATTGATTTCCTCTCAAAAACTCTTTCCGCTCCTCGTAGAAAAAATCGTGATCCCCTGACTATTATTAGTTACCACAAATACAAATTTCAGCTACTTTCCTCGATCATCACTTACCAAAATTTGATATAGATCGACTATGAATTACCGGCCATGAACACTTTTCCAATCTCAGCCTGCGCATTTGATATCTCCACTATCAACGACGGCATTGATATTGCCCTTGAAAAGAAAACCGGTTGACTCCAGTCGTAATTTTTTATAACCCTAACTTGAAAGCTCCCATTAGGATCGAAAGAGGGGTACCAGCCGACATCCAGCAGCAATGATGAAGGATATTCAACTTGCAGCATGTCCTCTTTGAGACAGTCTACTTGACTGCACAAATCACCATTTTCTAAAAAAGACAAGTCATCATGAGAAACATTCCCAGTAATAAACGTTAAATCAATCATTTTCTTAGCTTCCTATACTCGCCTTCTGAAATTGGATGCCCATGTATTGTACGTGCGCTTAATTCGATACGTACCCACCGGCTTGACTTACCTTCACTGGCTCCTATTTCCGAATCATATTCTTTAACTTTCCAAGGCTTACCATTAGTAACGGGAAGTCCGGTTTGAAAGGCATCCCGCTCTAGGCCTTCAATATCAGTGCCTAATTTATACTTCGCCGGACCCGATTTTGTTGAGTTTACTGTTTGTTTCCAAGTCATATTTTTTGATGGCACATGTTTGTAACCATGAGGAGTCCAATCAACTCCACTCGGAAAAGGAATAGATGGTTCGCCCTCATTAACTCTAGCGACAACGACCCCATCCGGCGCCGCACAACTCGGCCGATTCGCCCCCGGACAATTCCCACTCAACCCCAACGGATCCACCCACCCCGTCGGATTCGGCGTATAGCGGTAGGCATTCAACCCACCCGCCAGCTTCAGCGGATCCGGCGTCAAATAGCGTCCGCTGTCCGGCTGGTAATAGCGGTGGCGGTTGTAGTGCAGGCCGCTTTCGGCGTCGAAGTACTGGCCCTGGAAGCGCAGTGGCTGAGGACGATGGCGGTCAGGCCGCCGCCCTCGGCGCGCTGGTAGTGCAGGCGGTTGTTGTCCGGCAGCCGGGCATCGTCGTAGCGGTACTTGAGCTCACTGCCGTCGGGGTTGATGCACCACGCTGCCGTCGTCGCCCCAGGTGTAGCGCGTGTCCATCTGCGCAAAGGAGGCCCAGTGGCGGATGCAGCGGGCGGCCTTGCCGGCCTGT
>NZ_JBNNVQ010000225.1:0-2460 GCF_050280625.1 Pseudomonas sp. NPDC089569 | reverse complement strand
AGCATCGAACGGATCGCCTACCGCCCCTTGCGCGGCAGCAACCGTCTGATCCCGCTGATCTCTGCCATCGGCATGTCGATCTTCCTGCAGAACACCGTTCTGCTGGCGCAAGACTCCAAGGACAAATCCATCCCCAACCTGATTCCGGGCAACTTTGCCTTCGGGCCAGGTGGTGCACATGAAGTGCTGATTTCCTACATGCAAATCCTGGTGTTCGTGGTGACCCTGGTCGCCATGACCGGCCTGACGCTGTTCATCTCCCGTTCTCGCCTGGGTCGCGCCTGCCGTGCCTGTGCCGAAGACATCCGGATGGCCAACCTGCTGGGCATCAACACCAACAACATCATTGCCCTGACCTTCGTCATCGGTGCTGCGCTGGCGGCCATCGCGGCCGTGCTGCTGAGCATGCAGTACGGCGTGATCAACCCGAACCAGGGTTTCCTGGTGGGACTCAAGGCCTTCACCGCAGCGGTATTGGGCGGTATCGGCAGCATCCCTGGCGCCATGCTGGGTGGGTTGGTGCTGGGTGTGGCCGAGGCCTTCGGTGCCGATATCTTCGGCGACCAGTACAAGGACGTCGTGGCGTTCGGTCTATTGGTCCTGGTGTTGTTGTTCCGGCCAACCGGCCTGCTGGGCCGTCCGGAGGTTGAGAAAGTATGACTAGGAATCTTAAACAGGCGCTGTTCAGCGCTTTGCTGGTGTGGGCCGTGGCCTACCCGGTACTCGGTCTTAAACTGAGCATCGTTGGCATCAACCTCGAAGTTCATGGCACCAGTAACGCCACCCTGATCACCATCGCGGTGTGCTCCGTGCTGATGTTCCTGCGTGTGCTGTTCGACCGGCAGATCAGCTCGGCCTGGCGCTCCTCGCCACGCATGCCGCTGATTCCGGCCAAGGCCAGCAACTTCCTGACCCTGCCGACCACCCAGCGCTGGGTCATCATCGCGATGATCGCCGGTGCGCTGATCTGGCCGTTCTTCGGTTCCCGCGGCGCGGTGGACATCGCGACGCTGGTGCTGATCTACGTGATGCTCGGCCTGGGCCTGAACATCGTGGTCGGCCTGGCCGGACTGCTCGACCTGGGTTATGTCGGCTTCTACGCCGTAGGCGCCTACAGCTATGCGCTGCTGTCGCACTACTACGGCCTGAGCTTCTGGATCTGCCTGCCGATCGCCGGCCTGATGTCGGCCTCCTTCGGTTTCCTGCTGGGTTTCCCGGTACTGCGTCTGCGCGGTGACTACCTGGCAATCGTGACCCTGGGCTTCGGTGAAATCATCCGTCTGTTCCTGCGTAACCTGACGGGCCTCACTGGCGGTCCGAACGGCATCAGCAACATCGAGAAACCGACGTTCTTCGGCCTGACCTTCGAACGCAAGGCCGCGGAAGGCATGCAAACCTTCCACGAGTTTTTCGGCCTGGAATACAACTCGATCAACAAGGTGATCTTCCTGTACCTGGTTGCGCTGCTGCTGGCCCTGGGTGCGCTGTTCGTCATCAATCGCCTGCTGCGCATGCCCCTGGGTCGCGCCTGGGAAGCCTTGCGTGAAGACGAGATCGCCTGCCGTGCGCTGGGTCTGAACCCGACCGTGATCAAACTGTCGGCCTTCACCCTGGGCGCCAGCTTCGCCGGTTTCGCCGGCAGCTTCTTCGCGGCACGTCAGGGCCTGGTGACACCGGAGTCCTTCACCTTTATCGAGTCGGCGATCATCCTCGCCATCGTCGTGCTGGGTGGCATGGGCTCGCAGCTGGGTGTGATCCTGGCGGCGGTGGTCATGATCCTGCTGCCGGAAATGATGCGTGAGTTCAGTGAGTACCGCATGTTGATGTTCGGTGCCTTGATGGTACTGATGATGATCTGGCGCCCTCAGGGTCTGCTGCCCATGCAACGTCCTCACATGGAGCTGCGCAAATGAGCCGCGAGATCCTGAAAGTCGAAAATCTGAGCATGCGCTTCGGCGGCCTGCTGGCGGTCAACGGCGTTGCCTTGAGCGTCAAAGAGAAACAAGTGGTGGCGCTGATCGGCCCCAACGGTGCCGGCAAGACCACCGTGTTCAACTGCCTGACCGGCTTCTACAAGCCGAGCGGTGGAAGCATCCTGCTCGACGGCGAGCCGATCGAAGGCCTGCCGGGTCACAAGATCGCCCTCAAAGGCGTGGTACGCACCTTCCAGAACGTGCGGTTGTTCAAGGACATGACCGCGGTCGAGAACCTCTTGATCGCCCAGCATCGCCACCTGAACACCAACTTCCTGTCCGGCCTGTTCAAGACCCCGTCGTTCCGCAAGAGCGAGCGCGAGGCCATGGAGTACGCCGAGTACTGGCTGGACAAGGTCAACCTGCGCGAGTTCGCCAACCGTCCGGCCGGCACACTGGCCTACGGGCCCGCCGATGGTGAATCCCTGATCGTAGAGAAGCGCGCGGATCTGCCGGATCATCAGCACATCCTGGCGCTGATAATACC
>NZ_JBNNVQ010000224.1:0-2468 GCF_050280625.1 Pseudomonas sp. NPDC089569 | reverse complement strand
GGCAGCAATAATGATATTGGTAACACTCTCTGGTTGTGAGAGTGGCCAGTTCTTTCCTGGTGGAGTCGGCCCAGAGTTGGCGCATAGATGTGCCGACAATCCTGGCTGCCTTGCTTTCTTGATGAGTTCTTCGAGGGACTGCGTGTGCTGACCCGCGGATAATCTAGTAATGGTGTCTAAAAACTGCTGTTCAAGGTTATCGCCGTCAATCAGCCATTCCTTTTCTGCCAGAGCCTTCAAAAGGCGACCTTGTTCGGTGCCGTGCCAGCGAGCCATCAACTGAATTGAGTTTAGCCCAGGATTTTTCTGGACCGCTTCGATCAGGGCAATCAGTACCTGGGCGTAGGTATTGCTCTCGTTGGCAAAGTGATCGGCGCTTTCAACCTTGCTTGCCAGTTGCGGATGGTGGATGAGCGTACGCAGCGCAATCAGTGTCGGTGCTTCCACTGCCACGGGCTTGCGGGGCGCGTAGGGCTCATCGCGATCGCCGCGCTTGCCGTTTTTGCTCCAGGGCTTCTTTTCCCACTTTTTGCCGCCGGCACCGGATTTGTTCGGTGTCCATTCCTGTTGCGGCGCATACATGTCTTGCGATTGCGGCTGATGGTAGTCGCTGTAGTCAGGCATCGCGTCGTAATCGATGCCGGGGTCGTAGGCCGGTGGGGCGTCCTGGGGGGCGCTGTGCGCCAGCTGGCTCACCGCTTCGCCGCTGAGCCCGGTGATTTCGCTCAGGCGCTGACGCATCAGGATGCGCAGGTTGGCACCCGGTATTTTGTCGATCAGCGGCGCTGCCAGGGTGGCCATGTGGGCCTTGCCTTCGAGTGAGCGCGGATCGGCTTCTTCGGTCAGTTGCTGGAAGAAGTAATCGGCCAGCGGCTGAGCGTGCTGGTTGATCCTGGCGCGGAAAGCGTCGGTGCCTTCGGAGCGGATCAAGGTATCCGGGTCTTCGCCCTCGGGCAGGAACAGGAAGCGCGCGCGGCGGCCGTCCTGAAGGCTCGACAGCGTCGCTTCCAGTGCTCGCCAGGCGGCGTTGCGACCAGCCTGGTCGCCGTCGAAGCAAAACAGCACGTTGGGCACGACGCGGAACAGTCGCTTGAGGTGTTCTTCGCTGGTGGCGGTGCCCAGGGTGGCGACGGCATTGCGCAGTCCTTGCTGGGCAAGGGCGATGACGTCCATGTAGCCCTCGACAACGATGATTTCGTCGAGGTTGCGGTTGTTCTTGCGTGCTTCAAACAGGCCATAGAGTTCCTGGCCCTTGTGAAACACCGGGGTTTCCGGCGAGTTCAGGTATTTGGGCTTGTCGTCGCCCAGGACCCGGCCACCGAAGGCAATGATTCGGCCGCGGGTGTCGCGGATCGGGAACATCACCCTGTCGCGAAAGCGATCGTAACGTTTGCCCGTTTCAGCGTTTTCGATCAGCAGCCCGGCATCGATCATGGCTTTTTGTTGCAGGGTGTCACTGCTCAAGTGCTTGAACAGGTTGTCCCAACCGGGAGGGGCGAAGCCCAGGCCAAAGTCCCGGGCAATCTCGCCGGTCAGGCCGCGACCTTTCAAATAATCCACGGCGGCTTTGCGCGCCGGATGGCTTTTCAATGCCTGGCGGTAAAAGTCGGCGGCGGCCGTGAGCAGGGGGTAGAGCGGCGAGTCGGTTGGCTGGCGCGGTTTGCGGGCCCGGCCGCTTTCTTCCCGGGGGATTTCCATGCCGGCGGCTTTGGCCAGGTCTTCGACGGCCTGGGGGAAGTCCAGGTTGTCGTGGTCCATGATGAAGCCGAGGGCATTGCCACCAGCGCCGCAGCCGAAGCAGTAATAAAACTGTTTGTCGGGGCTGACGCTGAAGGACGGGGTCTTCTCTTTGTGAAACGGGCAGCAGGCGGTGTAGTTCTTGCCGGCTTTTTTCATTTGCAGGCGCGAGCTGACCACGTCGACGATGTCGGTGCGGTTCAGAAGGTCGTCAATGAAGCTCTGGGGAATCAGCCCGGCCATGGCGTTCTCGTCATCTGCGCTGAGTGGGGTCGGCGGCGAAGGGCGGCCGAACGCGGGTCATCGTTTGAGGCGCGCAAGGTATGCGGCTCGACCTGTGTCGTTTGCGTAATCGCTGTCGGGAAGTGTATCTGCCGAAAATCCACTGACGTTAGTGTCTATCAGTATTCGATCAATATTCGACTTTTTGAAAGTGTTTCGCTGAATCCGGTTGCGACCTGCGAAGGGGCTCGGATAGCGCATCATGTGGCGCACAAAGAAAGCGCCTCAGGCTGATCGTCGTGAGAGGAATCAATGGGTGTGCTCGTCGGTAGCCTTGAAAGGCCCGTCAGAAAAGACGTGCACCGCTGGCAAAAAGCCAGGTCTGACGCGGTGAAGCAGATCTGTCTCGGTCGCATCTGCGGCTTCGACGGTGAAGCATCAAGCGTTTTACGCAAATGCCATAAGCCCGGCTGAGGGCCGGGCTTGGCAGAAGCTTGCTACGATCGTCT
>NZ_JBNNVQ010000223.1:0-2589 GCF_050280625.1 Pseudomonas sp. NPDC089569 | reverse complement strand
CCTGGTCGAGCAAAACGCCAACCAGGCGCTGAAAATCGCCGACCGTGCGTATGTGCTGGAAAACGGCCGGGTGGTGATGCAAGGCACCGGTGAAGGTGCGCATGTCACCGCCGAAGAACCAGTTCTCCATGAACGGGCTCATGTACAGCGACAGCCAGCCCACGAACAGGATCACCGGAATCAGCAGCGCGCTTTCCCAGCCATCGGGAATTTTCAGGCGGATCGACTCAGGCAGGCGGCTGAAGGTGAAACCCGCGACCAGGATGCCGATCGGCAGCAGCATCAGCAGGCTGAAGATGCCCGGCAGGTGCCCTTCCACATAAGGGGCAAGGAACAGGCCGGCGAAGAAACCGAGGATCACCGTCGGCATCGCTTCCATCAGCTCGATCACCGGCTTGACCTTGCGACGCATGCCCGGAGCCATGAAGTACGCGGTGTAGATCGCGGCGGCAACGGCCAGTGGTGCTGCCAGCAACATCGCGTAGAACGCGGCTTTCAAGGTGCCGAATGTCAGCGGAGACAGGCTCAGCTTCGGTTCGAAGTCGGTGTTGGCGGCGGTCGATTGCCAGACATATTTAGGCTCGTCGTAGTTTTCGTACCAGACCTTGCTCCACAACGCGCTCCACGACACTTCCGGGTGCGGGTTGTCCAGCAACAACGGTTGCAGCTTGCCACCCTGCTCCACGATCACGTGGTTGGCACGTGGCGACAGACCGAACAGGCCCGAACCTTCGACCACTTGATCCACCAGCAAGGTGCGGTGAGCAGTACTGTGGAACACACCAAGCTTGCCGCTGGCGTCGAGGGCGACGAAGCCCTTGCGGCGCTCTTCGGCGGTGATTTCCACGATAGGCGTGGTGCCCATCTGGAAGGTGCGGATCTGCTTCAGGCGTTGCTCGCCGTCTTGATCACGTGCCATGAACCACTGGGCCAGGCCACCTTTGGAGTCGCCGATGATCAGCGAGATGCCGCCGACCAGTTGAGTACTGGCGGTCACTTGGGCTTCGCCGTCTTCAAGCAGTTTGTAACGACCGTTGAGGCTCTTGTCGCGCAGGCTGAACACATCGGCCTGGGCACGCCCGTTGACCACGTACAGCCACTGTTGGCGCGGGTCGACGAAGATGTTCTTCACCGGCTCGGTCATCTGCGGCAGTTCGATGCGCTTCTGCTCGTTGGTGACTTCACCGGTCATCATGTTTTCTTCGCTGGTCAGCGAAAGTACATGCAGTTGCGCGCCGGTAGCACCGGCCAGCAACAGGGTGGAATCGTTGGCGTTGAGGCTGACGTGCTCCAGGGCTCCGCCGGCTTCGTTCAACGCAATCGGTGCTTCACCGTACGGGTATTCAACCGCCGGTGTAATGGTCTTCTTGCCTTCCGGATAGCTGACTTTATAGGTGTGACGGAACACCAGCGCCTGACCGTTGGACAACCCGACCACAACCAGTGGATGACCTGGCTGGTCTTCGCCGATGGAGGTCACTGTGGTGCCGGCCGGGATCGGCAGATCGACGCGCTTGAGCTCAGCGCCACTGTCGACATCGAAAAACAACGCCTGGCCCTTGTCGGAAACCCGCATGGCCACCTGGTTCTGTTCTTCCAGGGAAATCATCAACGGCTTGCCGGCGTCTTGCATCCAGGCTGGCGTGATAGCGTCCTTGGCCGTCAGGCTGGCACCCTGGAACAGAGGTGCGACGACATAGGCAAGGAAGAAGAAGATCAACGTGATCGCGCCCAGCACCGCAAGGCCGCCTACAAGGACGTACCAGCGGGTCAGACGATCTTTGAGCGCACGAATTTGGCGCTTGCGTTGCAACTCAGGCGTATTGAAGTCAATTCGCTTGGGGGGATTAGTAGTCATGTTGGAATTGGCCAGATCATTCATTCGCACACCCTAGCGATCCTGTATGACAGAAAGATGACAGTGCAGTGACGCAACAAATCCGCCGCTAGCGGGAACCAGCAGTGGATAGAGAATTAGAAGTGAAAGGGGGCAGCTCCTGCTGCCCCCGATACAAGTCCGGAGGGTTTATCCCGAACTCAATTTGTTACTTTTTTGCGACTTCAGCGCCGCCTTCCGCCAGACCCAGGTCAGCCAGTGCTTTTGCGGCAACTTTGGCTGGCAGCGGGATGTAGCCGTCTTTCACTACAACTTCCTGACCCTGTTTCGACAGAACCAGTTTCACGAACTCGGCTTCCAGCGGGGCCAGAGGCTTGTTCGGGGCTTTGTTGACGTATACGTACAGGAAACGGGACAGTGGGTACTTGCCGTTCAGTGCGTTTTCTTCGGTGTCTTCGATGAACTCAGTGCTGCCCTTCTTGGACAGAGCAACAGTTTTCACGCTGGCGGTTTTGTAACCGATGCCCGAGTAACCGATGCCGTTCAGCGAGGAGCTGATCGACTGAACAACCGAAGCCGAACCTGGTTGCTCGTTCACGTTAGCCTTGTAGTCGCCTTTGCACAGGGCTTCTTCCTTGAAGTAGCCGTAGGTGCCGGATACCGAGTTACGACCGAACAGTTGAACCGGCCTGGCCGACGCGAAAAATCCGCCGCAACAGCGCTTTATCGACCCGATCAACGAGGTCTATCCG
>NZ_JBNNVQ010000222.1:0-2608 GCF_050280625.1 Pseudomonas sp. NPDC089569 | reverse complement strand
CGAATTTCCTAGATATCGAACAGACGATCGCCGACCTGCAAGCCATGATCGTAGAGTTGCGCTTGGTCGGTAATGACAATTCGCTGAATATCGGCGATGAGATCTCCCGCCTGCAGGACAAAAGCAAGACGCTGACCGAAGACATCTTCGGCAAGCTGACCAGCTGGCAGATCGCACGTCTGGCGCGTCACCCGAAGCGTCCATACACCCTGGACTACATCGACCATATCTTCACCGAGTTCGATGAGTTGCATGGCGACCGTCACTTCTCCGATGACGCGGCCATCGTGGGTGGCATCGCTCGTCTGGAGGATCAGCCAGTGATGGTCATCGGTCACCAGAAAGGACGTGAGGTGCGTGAAAAGGTTCGTCGCAACTTCGGCATGCCGCGCCCTGAAGGCTATCGCAAGGCCTGCCGTCTGATGGAGATGGCCGAACGCTTCAAAATGCCGATTCTGACCTTCATCGATACGCCGGGCGCCTACCCTGGCATCGATGCGGAAGAGCGTAACCAGAGCGAAGCGATCGCCTGGAACCTGCGCGTGATGGCCCGCCTGAAAACCCCGATCATCGCGACTGTCATCGGTGAAGGCGGTTCCGGCGGTGCTCTGGCAATCGGCGTATGCGATCAACTGAACATGCTGCAGTACTCGACCTATTCGGTGATCTCGCCGGAAGGTTGCGCCTCCATTCTGTGGAAAACCGCCGAGAAAGCGCCCGATGCCGCAGAAGCCATGGGTATCACGGCCGAGCGTCTCAAAGGCCTGGGTATCGTGGACAAGGTGATCAACGAGCCGCTGGGTGGCGCGCACCGTGATCCGGCTGCTGCCGCAGCATCGATCCGTGCCGAGTTGAGCTCGCAGCTGGCGATGCTCAAGAAGCTCGATCACAAGACTCTGCTGGACCGTCGTTACGAGCGCCTGATGAGTTACGGTCTCTAAGTCGACTGCGCAATGCCCATGTGGGAGCGAGCCTGCTCGCGATGAGGGGTTAACATTCAACCGATGAGTTGGCTGTTATACCGCCTTCGCGAGCAGGCTCGCTCCTACATTTGATTTGTGCAAAGGGAAAGATATGGATCGGCCAGAGATTGATTTGCCTTCCAGGCTTTTGCTGAATCTGAAACCGTGGCGCAATGCCGCTCACTGGCATATCGCTTTCTCCGGTGGCCTCGACTCCACCGTTCTGTTGCATCTGCTTGGCCGTCTGGCAACAACCGAATCCCTCCCGCCGCTCAGTGCTATCCATATTCATCACGGCCTTCAGGTCGCGGCCGATGCATGGCCGGGGCACTGCCAGTCTGTCTGTGATGCGCTGGGCATCAAATTGCGAGTGGAGCGTGTCACGGTCCAGCCGGGGGCGAGTCTGGAGCGGGCCGCGCGGGATGCGCGTTATGCGGTTTTCAGTTCGATGACGAAAGCGGGCGAAGTGCTGTTGACGGCCCAGCACCGTGACGATCAGGCCGAAACTCTCCTGTTTCGGCTTCTGCGTGGTGCCGGAGTCAGAGGGCTGTCCGGGATGCCGCGTCAGCGCCCGCTCGGAAGTGGCTGGCTGCTGCGACCCTTGCTTGATGCCTCGCGCGCGGAGCTGGAAGCTTACGCGGCGCAGCATCGGTTGAGCTGGATCGAGGATCCTTCCAACCAGAACCGGCAGTTCTCGCGCAATTATCTGCGTCATCAGGTGTTCCCGGTATTGAAAGCGCGCTGGCCGCAGGCCATCACCACCATGGCCCGCAGTGCTGCCCATTTGAGCGAAGCGCGCGAACTGCTCGATGAGCTTGCGCAAATCGATCTGGCCAATGCCGGCGCGGCAAGCGAATTCGATTGGCTCGATCTGCCGTCGCTGCAGCTGGCGCCCCTGCAAAAGCTCTCCGCTGCGCGTCAACGCAATGCGCTCAGCCATTGGCTTGAACCGCTGACGGCATTGCCGGAAAGCGACCATTGGTCGGGATGGAGCGATTTACTGGAGGCCGCCATCGACGCTCGGCCGATCTGGCGGTTGGCAAGCGGCGAACTGCATCGGGCGAGCGGGCGAATCTGGTGGCTGTCCGGTCGTTGGTTGCAGGCATTGCCTGCCGCTGAACACTGGCCAGACCCCTCGCGAGCACTGACGCTGCCAGGTAATGGTGTGCTGAGGCTCACCGGGCAAATCCCCGCAGGTCCTTTGCAGATCCGCTATCGTGAAGGGGGAGAGGTGATGAGTTTGCCGGGCCGGGGGCATCGTGATCTGAAGCGATTGCTCAATGAAAGCGGGGTGCCGCTGTTCGTGCGCGGCAGATTGCCGCTGTTGTTCAGGGATGGGCAATTACTGGCGGTGGCCAATCTGGCAGGGCTCGATGGACGTGCGTCGGGTGACTGGCGTTTGCATTGGCAGCCTTCGGGCGAAGATCAAGGTTTGAGCTGAATGGGGCTTTCCGGTAGACTACGCTCCCTTCTTGATACAACTTCTGTGGATTCGCCTGAATTGCAGGAGTTGCCGATTACCAAGCAGTCTTTGCTGGGCGATTCCAAAAAATGTGAAGCGAGCAACGTACCACTTATGGAGACGCCACACTCCAGCCGCCCGCACGGCAAAGAATTTCAGTGGCAGAACGTTGTACTTCACGCTA
>NZ_JBNNVQ010000221.1:0-2611 GCF_050280625.1 Pseudomonas sp. NPDC089569 | reverse complement strand
CTTCACCCAGCAATTTCGCGCACCAGTGCGTCACGTTCAGGCCATGGCCGGAGTAGCCCTGGGCATAAAACACGTTGCGGTGCTAATCGCTACCGTAACATTGGTATCGTTGCTCACGTGGATGCTGGTAAAACCACCACTACCGAGCGCGTCCTTTTTTACACTGGCAAAAGTCACAAGATGGGCGAGGTGCATGACGGCGCCGCGACCACAGACTGGATGGTGCAGGAGCAGGAGCGTGGTATTACCATTACTTCTGCTGCTATTACCGCCTTCTGGAAAGGTTCGGAGAAGCAGCACCCGAACGACTACCGCTTTAACGTCATTGACACCCCCGGTCACGTTGACTTCACCATTGAAGTAGAGCGTTCCCTGCGTGTTCTCGACGGCGCGGTCGTTGTGTTCTGCGGTACTTCGGGCGTTGAGCCTCAGTCTGAAACCGTATGGCGTCAGGCTAACAAGTACGGTGTTCCGCGTATCGTTTACGTGAACAAGATGGACCGTGCTGGCGCGAACTTCCTGCGTGTTGTTGCTCAGATCAAACAGCGTCTGGGTCATACCCCGGTGCCAATTCAGTTGGCTATCGGTTCCGAAGACAACTTCCAGGGTCAGATCGATCTGATGACCATGGAAGCGGTTTACTGGAACGATGCTGACAAAGGCATGACTCCGCGTCGCGAGGCTATCCCTGCCGAGCTGCAGGAGATGGCTGAAGAGTGGCGCAACAACATGGTTGAGGCTGCGGCCGAGGCCAGCGAAGAGCTGATGAACAAGTACCTCGAGGGAGAAGAACTCTCCGTCGCGGAGATCAAGGCAGCTCTGCGTCAGCGTACGCTTGCTGGTGAGATCGTTCTGGCTGTTTGCGGCTCTTCCTTCAAGAACAAGGGTGTTCCCCTGGTTCTCGACGCCGTTATCGACTACCTGCCTGCTCCTACCGACATTCCTGCCATCAAGGGTACTGACCCGGATGACGAGGAAAAGCAAATGGAGCGTCACGCAGACGACAACGAGCCGTTCGCGGCCCTGGCGTTCAAGATCGCTACCGACCCATTCGTGGGTACCTTGACCTTCGTTCGCGTTTACTCCGGTGTGTTGAACTCCGGCGACGGCGTTGTGAACTCGGTTAAGGGCAAGAAAGAGCGTGTGGGTCGTATGGTGCAAATGCACGCAAACGCCCGCGAAGAGATCAAGGAAGTACGCGCTGGTGACATCGCGGCCTTGATCGGCATGAAGGACGTCACCACTGGCGAAACTTTGTGCAACGCTGATCAGCCAATCATCCTGGTTCGCATGGACTTCCCGGAGCCTGTAATTTCGGTTGCGGTAGAGCCTAAGACCAAGGATGACCAGGAAAAAATGGGTATCGCTCTGGGCAAGCTTGCTCAGGAAGACCCGTCTTTCCGCGTTAAGACTGATGAAGAGACTGGTCAGACGATCATCTCTGGCATGGGCGAGTTGCACTTGGACATCCTGGTTGACCGGATGCGTCGTGAGTTCAACGTCGAAGCCAACATCGGTAAGCCTCAGGTTTCCTATCGTGAGCGCATCACGAAGAACTGTGAAATCGAAGGCAAGTTCGTTCGTCAATCCGGTGGTCGTGGCCAGTTCGGTCACTGCTGGATTCGTTTTGCACCTGCTGACGAAGGTCAGGAAGGTCTGCAATTCTTGAACGAAGTGGTAGGTGGTGTGGTTCCTAAGGAATACATCCCGGCTATCCAGAAAGGTATCGAGGAGCAGATGAAGAACGGCGTAGTCGCTGGCTTCCCGCTGATCGGCCTGAAGGCTACCGTGTTTGATGGTTCTTACCACGACGTCGACTCGAACGAGATGGCGTTTAAGGTGGCTGCTTCCATGGCGACCAAGCAACTGGCCCAGAAGGGCGGTGGTGAGCTGCTTGAGCCGATCATGGCGGTAGAGGTTGTTACGCCTGAAGACTATATGGGTGACGTGATGGGCGACCTTAACCGTCGTCGCGGCATGATTTTGGGTATGGAAGACACGGTCTCCGGCAAGGTAATTCGCGCTGAAGTTCCGCTGGGTGAGATGTTCGGTTATGCGACCGACGTTCGCTCCATGTCCCAGGGTCGCGCTAGCTACTCTATGGAATTCAAAAAGTACAATACAGCTCCGTCGCACATCGTCGAAACTGTTACCAAAAAACAAGGCTGATTCAGCCCTTTAGGCAAGGAGTTAATTGTCGTGGCTAAAGAAAAATTTGATCGTTCCCTTCCGCACGTCAACGTTGGCACCATCGGTCACGTTGACCACGGTAAAACCACTCTGACTGCTGCTCTGACTCGCGTTTGCTCCGAAGTATTCGGTTCTGCAGTCGTTGAATTCGACAAGATCGACAGCGCGCCGGAAGAGAAGGCTCGTGGTATTACCATCAACACCGCGCACGTCGAGTACAACTCGAACATTCGTCACTACGCTCACGTTGACTGCCCAGGTCACGCTGACTACGTGAAGAACATGATCACCGGTGCTGCCCAGATGGACGGCGCGATCCTGGTTTGCTCGGCCGCTGATGGTCCGATGCCACAAACCAGTGAGCACATCCTGCAGTCCCGTCAGGTAGGCGTTCCGTACATCGAGGTATTCCTGAACAAGG
>NZ_JBNNVQ010000220.1:0-2619 GCF_050280625.1 Pseudomonas sp. NPDC089569 | reverse complement strand
GCCATGTGCCCTGGCGCTGGGAATCCTGGCCGAGCCGCTGACGGTTTCGCTGTTCCAGTACGGTCAGTTCAAGGCGTTCGATGCTGCCATGACCCGGCGGCCGCTTGCTGGTGCTGGAGTTCTCCAAACCGACCAACGCGCTGATGTCCAAGGCCTACGACGCTTACTCGTTCGCCTTCATGCCGTTGATGGGCAAGCTGATCACCAACGATGCGGAAAGCTATCGCTACCTGGCCGAATCGATCCGCATGCACCCGGATCAGGAAACCCTGAAGTCAATGATGGTCGAGGCCGGTTTCGACCGCGTGACCTATCACAACATGACTTCCGGCATCGTCGCCCTGCACCGCGGCATCAAGCCCTGATGCTGCTCGCCGGCCTGCTTGCCAGCGCGGAACTCGGTCTGAACCGGGTCCTGCGTCTCGACAGCACGGCGCTGCCGCGGCTCGCGCACTTGAGCGGCAAGGTGATTGCCGTCGATTGCCGCAGCCCGGCACTGCAACTGTTCATCCTGCCCAGCGAAGAAGGCCTGATGCTTGCCGTCCACTGGGAAACCGGCGCCGACTGCACCTTGCGCGCGCCGGCCTCGAGCCTGTTGAAGCTGGCGATGAGCAAGGACAAGACAGCGGTCCTGCACAGCCCGCAGGTCGAGCTCGATGGCGACAGCGGCGTGCTGCTGGAACTGGCGGCAATCCTCCAGGACCTTGAGCTGGACTGGGAGTACGAACTCTCACGCTGGCTCGGCCCGGTCGCCACGCAACTGGTCGGCGGCCACCTGCGCAGTCGCGCCCGCTGGTATCAGCAAGGATTTGCCAGCCTTGGGCAGAACCTTGGCGAATACCTGGCCGAAGAGTCGCGCAGCCTTGTCGGGCAGCGCGAAGCCGAAGCCCGATTCAGTGAACTGGACCGGATCAAACTTGATCTGGAACGTCTCGAGGCGCGTTTCGAGCGCCTTTCCCGATCCCTCGACCCAAGCGATAACGCATGAAGCTGCTTGCCGTCCGCCGTCTGTTGCGCATCCAGCGCGTCGTCATCCGCTACCGCCTCGATGATTTGTTGTTCGCCCTGCCTTTGCCCTGGTTTTTGCGAGCGCTACGTTACGCATTGCCGTGGCGCTGGTTTCCACGCAAGCCCCTGGACCTGAGCCGAGGTGCGCGTCTGCGCCTGGCGCTGCAGGACCTGGGGCCGATTTTCATCAAGTTCGGGCAGATACTCTCCACCCGTCGCGACCTGTTGCCCGAAGACATCGCCGATGAACTGATGTTGCTGCAGGACCGCGTGCCGCCGTTCGACTCGCAACTGTCGGTGAAGCTGATCGAAGAGCAGCTGGGCAAGAAAATCAGTGAAGTGTTCAGCCGTTTCGACGTCGAACCGCTGGCCTCGGCCTCGGTGGCGCAGGTGCATGCCGCACAGCTCAAGACGGGCGAAGAAGTGGTGGTCAAGGTGATCCGCCCGGGTCTCAAACCGGTCATCGCCCAGGATCTGGCGTGGCTGTTCATCCTGGCCCGCGCCGCCGAAAAAGTCTCGGCCGATGCGCGCCTGCTGCACCCGGTGGACGTGGTCAGCGACTACGAAAAAACCATCTACGACGAACTCGACCTGCTGCGCGAAGCCGCCAACGCCAGCCAGTTGAAGCGCAACTTCGACGGCTCGCCGCTGCTGTACGTGCCTCAGGTCCATTGGGACTGGTGCCGTCCGAAAGTGCTGGTGATGGAGCGCATCTACGGCATTCAGGTGACCGATCTGGCGACTCTGGCCGACCAGCGCACCGACATGAAAATGCTCGCCGAACGCGGTGTGGAGATCTTCTTCACCCAGGTGTTCCGCGACAGTTTCTTCCACGCCGACATGCACCCCGGCAACATCTTCGTCAGCACCGTAAATCCGTGGAGCCCGCAGTACATCGCCATCGACTGCGGCATCGTCGGCAGCCTGACCCCGGAAGACCAGGATTATCTGGCGCGTAACCTGTTCGCCTTTTTCAAGCGCGATTACCGGCGCGTGGCGCAGTTGCACATCGATTCGGGCTGGGTGCCGGCAGAAACCAAACTCAACGAATTCGAAGCGGCGATCCGTACCGTGTGCGAGCCGATCTTCGAGAAACCATTGAAGGACATTTCCTTCGGCCAGGTGCTGATGCGCCTGTTCCAGACTGCTCGTCGCTTCAACATGGAAGTGCAACCGCAACTGGTGCTCCTGCAGAAAACCCTGTTGAACATCGAAGGCCTGGGTCGCCAGTTGTACCCCGAACTTGATCTATGGAACACCGCGCAGCCGTTCCTCGAGCGCTGGATGCGCGAGCGCGTCAGCCCCAAGGCCCTGCTTGGCAACGTACACAGCCAGATCGAACAGATCCCGCACCTGGCCAATATGACGCGCGATTTGCTCGAACGCCTGTCCCAACCCCACGCCAGCGACCCGCCGCCGTCATGGCACCGCCGCCGCGATGACTGGTTCCTGCGCCTGCTCGGCACCGCGCACCTGGCCGGCGGTGCCATCCTTGCCGCCGGTGGCCCCATGAACCAGTTGGCCTATTGGCCCGCAGGCATCATGATGGCCGTCGGCTTGTATCTGGTCGTTCGCCGATAGCCAGTTGTGTGAACGACTGGCACACTGTTT
>NZ_JBNNVQ010000219.1:0-2773 GCF_050280625.1 Pseudomonas sp. NPDC089569 | reverse complement strand
TGGCCACGGGATCTGCGTCTGCGCTTCAAACACGACGGCTACAGCGTGACGCTCGGTGCCGATGAAGGACTGCGGAATGATGAACCACAGGTTCTGCGCCTGGTACTCGACGATGTCGCGCATGTTGAAGGAACCGACCTGGGCCACGACACCCATCAGGGCCAGACCCATGAACACTTCGTAGGACACGGTCTGTGCCGAAGCCCGCAAGCTGCCCAGCAGGGCGAACTTGTTGTTGCTGGACCAGCCGGCGAACAGCACCGCGTAGACCGACAGGCCGGCCATGGCGAAGAACAGCAGGCCGATGTTCAGGTCCGCCACGCCCCAGGTCGGGGTGATCGGGATGATGGCGAAGGCGATCAGCAGGGCGCTCATGGCCACCACCGGTGCCAGGGTGAAAATCACCTTGTCGGCAAACGGCGGCGTCCAGTCTTCCTTGAAGAACATCTTCAGCATGTCGGCAGCGATCTGGAACATGCCGAACGGGCCGACGCGGTTCGGACCATAACGGTCCTGCCACCAGCCCAGCAGGCGACGTTCCACAAAGCTGAGCAACGCACCGCAGACCACCACGGCCAGCAGGACGACGATGGCCTTGATGACCGTCAGGACCACATCGATCACTTCAGGGGTGAACCAGGTCATTGCGCTGCCTCCTGCAGACCGTCGACGGAAACGCCCGCGAATGCCGGTGGAATACCGGCGATACCCGCTGGCAGGGCCACCAGGCCGGCGCCCAGTTCTTCATTGATGCGCAGCGGCAGACGCAGGGTCTGACCGGCGACGTTCAGGCTGAGCATGGCGCCGTCGTTGACGCCCAGGCGATCGGCTTCCGACTTGGCCAGAGCGACGTAGGCCGCCGGGATGCGTTCCTGCACCGGAGCGGCTTTCGAAGAGTTTTCTTCGCTGCCGAACAGGTGGAAGAACGGCACGGCTTGCCAGGTGCCTTGAGCAGGACTGAACGCACGCGGAACACTGGCGAACCAGTTCAACGCATCACCGGTGCTTTCGATCAGGCGAGTGCCAGGATCGCCGGCACGCAGGTGACCACCGACTTCGTCCTGGAATTTGTTCCAGGCCTGCGGCGAGTTCCAGCCCGGCGACCAGGCGAATGGCACCTGCTGACGCGGTTCGGCCGAGCCCGAGTAACCTTCCATGGAGAAGGCGAACGCGGTGTCCTTGTCTTGCGGGGTACGCGGTTCGTGCACGCTGATGTCGGCGCGCATGGCGGTACGACCGGAATAGCGCAGCGGCTCACGGGCCAGTTTCATACCCTTGATACGGAACGCGGCGGACGGCGCGGCGTTGACGATACCGGCCAGTTGCGCGGTGCTCGAAGCAACGGCTGCGGTGACCTGGTCCAGTTGCGTCCAGTCGATCGGCTTGTTCAGCAGGGTGGCACGCAGGGCATGCAGCCAGCGCCAGCCTTCGTGAACCAGGATGCTGGCGTCCATGTACTGCGGGTCGAACACCTGGAAGAAACGCTGGGCGCGGCCTTCCTGGCTGACCAGGGTACCGTCGCCTTCGGCGAAACTGGCAGCCGGCAGAACCAGATGTGCGCGATCGCTGGTTGCGGTCTTCTGGTGGTCCGCCACGATCACCACTTTCGCGGCGCTCAGGGCTGCATCGACACGGGCTTTGTCGGTACGGGTGTACAGATCGTTTTCCAGTACGACGATGGCATCGGCACGGCCTTCGATCACGGCTTGCAGCGCGGCATCGACCGATTCGCCACCGAGCATGGCCAGGCCGAGGCTGTTGGCTTCCGGCACGATCAGGCTGATGGAACCGTTCTTCTCGCGCAGTTTCAGGGCTTTCGCAATGTTGGCAGCCGCCTCAATCAGCGCCTTGGAGCCCAGGGACGTACCGGCGATGATCAGTGGGCGCTTGGCAGCCAGCAGGGCATCGGCGATGCGCTTGGCCAGCTCGGTTGCTTCGCTGTCCAGACCTTCGACGGCCGGAGCGCTGGCATCCAGGGCATGAGCCACGGCGAAGCCGATACGCGCCAGGTCGTCGGGAGCGGCGTGCACACACTCTTCGGCGATGTCGTCGAGCTTGGTTTCAGCCAGGCTGGCGATGAACAGCGGGTTCAGCGCGTGCTGGCCAATGTTCTTCACGGCGGCGTCGAGCCAAGGTTGAACGCGCATGGCGTCGGCCATGTCTTCGGCCTTGCCCTTGACCGACTGGCGCAAGGCCAGGGCCATGCGGGCGGCAGTCTGGGTCAGGTCTTCACCGAGGACGAACACGGCATCGTGGTCTTCGATGTCGCGCATGTTCGGCACAGGCAGCGGGCTGTCCTTGAGCACTTGCAGGACCAGACGGATGCGCTCCAGCTCGGAGGTTTCGATACCGGAGTAGAAGTGCTCGGCGCCGACCAGTTCGCGCAACGCGTAGTTGCTTTCGAGGCTGGCGCGTGGCGAACCGATACCGACAATGTTGCGACCGCGCAGCAAGTCCGCGGCTTTATCCAGCGCTTCGTCCAGGCTCAGCTTGGTGCCGTTGGCCAGCAGCGGCTGACGTGGACGGTCCTTGCGGTTGACGTAGCCATAACCGAAGCGGCCACGGTCGCACAGGAAGTACTGGTTGACCGAACCGTTGTAACGGTTTTCGATGCGGCGCAGTTCACCGTAACGCTCGCCCGGGGAGATGTTGCAACCGCTGGAGCAACCATGGCAGATGCTCGGCGAGAACTGCATGTCCCACTTGCGGTTGTAACGATGAGTCAATTTTTCCAGATTCATCCGGAAAATCCGCAGGCGCGCCTGATCAAGCA
>NZ_JBNNVQ010000218.1:0-2794 GCF_050280625.1 Pseudomonas sp. NPDC089569 | reverse complement strand
CGCCCTGCTCGAAGGCCAGCCGCAACGCCTGTATCTGGTAGCGCACCACCTGGTGGACCTGGTGGCCGCCTGTCCGGTCGGATTCGCGTACCGGGTGACAAATCGATTTCCCACCGTTCGATCATGCTCGGCTCGCTGGCCGAAGGTGTTACCGAGGTGGAAGGTTTCCTTGAGGGTGAAGACGCCCTGGCGACACTCCAGGCTTTCCGCGACATGGGTGTCGTGATCGAAGGTCCGCACCACGGACGTGTGACCATTCACGGCGTAGGCCTGCATGGCCTCAAACCTGCACCGGGCCCGATCTACCTGGGTAACTCCGGTACTTCGATGCGTCTGTTGTCCGGCTTGCTGGCTGCGCAGGACTTCGACAGTACCCTGACTGGCGACGCTTCGCTGTCCAAGCGTCCGATGAATCGTGTGGCCAATCCGCTGCGTGAGATGGGGGCCGTGATCGAGACGGCCGCTGACGGTCGTCCGCCGATGACCATTCGTGGCGGGCACAAGCTCAAGGGGCTGACCTACACCATGCCGATGGCCAGTGCCCAGGTTAAGTCCTGCCTGCTGCTGGCGGGTCTGTACGCCGAAGGCAAAACCACCGTCACCGAGCCTGCTCCGACCCGTGACCACACCGAGCGCATGCTGCGTGGCTTCGGTTACCCGGTTACCGTCAATGGCGCGACCGCATCGGTCGAGTCCGGCAGCAAGCTGACCGCAACCCACATCGAAGTGCCAGGCGATATCTCGTCGTCGGCGTTTTTCCTGGTGGCGGCTTCGATCGCCGAAGGTTCGGAGCTGGTGCTCGAGCACGTTGGCATCAACCCGACTCGTACCGGTGTAATCGACATTCTGCGTCTGATGGGCGCCGATATCACCCTGGAAAACCTGCGTGAAGTCGGTGGTGAGCCAGTGGCTGACCTGCGCGTGCGCGCAGCTAAACTCAAAGGTATCGAGATTCCGGAAGAGCTGGTGCCGCTGGCTATCGACGAATTCCCCGTGCTGTTTGTGGCGGCTGCCTGCGCCGAAGGACGCACTGTGCTACGCGGTGCCGAGGAGCTGCGGGTCAAGGAGTCGGACCGTATCCAGGTCATGGCCGATGGCTTGCTGGCGTTGGGCGTCAAATGCGAGCCGACTGCGGACGGCATCATTATCGATGGCGGCCAGATCGGTGGCGGTGAAGTACACGGTCATGGCGATCACCGGATCGCCATGGCATTCAGCGTTGCTTCACTGCGCGCCACGGCACCGATCCGCATTCATGATTGCGCCAACGTCGCGACGTCGTTCCCCAACTTCCTCGCGCTGTGCGCTCAGGTCGGTATCCGCGTTGCCCAAGAGGCCCAGTCGTGAACAATATTGCACCGGTCATCACCATTGATGGGCCAAGCGGCTCCGGAAAAGGCACTGTAGCCGGGATTCTGGCCAGGCGTCTGGGCTGGAATCTGCTGGACTCCGGTGCGCTGTACCGTTTGCTGGCCTTTGCGGCGCATAACCATGGCGTCGATCTGACCAATGAAGAGTTGCTGAAAAAACTGGCCGCTCATCTGGATGTGCAATTCATCGCCGCGACGGAAGGTCAGTTGCAGCGCATCATTCTGGAAGGCGACGAAGTCAGCGACGTGATCCGGACTGAGAGCGTCGGCTCCGGTGCCTCGCAGGTCGCTGCGCTGCCTGCCGTGCGTGAGGCGCTGTTGCAGCGCCAGCGCGCCTTTCAGGAGGCGCCAGGTCTGGTGGCAGATGGGCGTGACATGGGGACAGTGGTTTTTCCGGACGCACCACTGAAGATTTTTCTCACTGCCAGTGCCGAGGAGCGTGCGCGTCGTCGATACTTGCAGTTGAAGGGCAAAGTCGAAGGTGTTAGTCTGTCGAGTCTGCTAGATGAGATACGTGCACGCGATGAGCGTGACACCCAGCGAGCGGTAGCCCCGCTCAAGCCGGCGGCTGACGCCATACAGCTGGATTCCACGGAATTATCCATCGATCAGGTGCTGGAACGCATCATGAGCGAAATTGCCATTCGCGATATCGCCGGGTGACCAAGAAGGCCGCAGGGGACCAGTCATAGTCCTGCGGAGGCTTCTTTTTAATGAAACCAACCCTCACCGTCTGGGGTGTGGCGATGGGCGTATTCTTCGCCCTAATCAACAGGAATTAAAATGAGCGAAAGCTTTGCGGAACTCTTTGAAGAAAGCCTAAAGACCCTGAACCTTCAGGCAGGCTCCATCATCACCGGTGTTATCGTTGATATCGATTACCAGGCTCGCTGGGTAACCGTTCACGCTGGCCTGAAGTCTGAGGCACTCATCCCGCTTGAGCAGTTCTACAACGACGCTGGCGACCTGACTATCAACGTCGGTGACGAAGTTCACGTTGCTCTGGACTCGGTTGAAGACGGCTTTGGTGAAACCAAGCTCTCCCGTGAAAAAGCCAAGCGCGCTGAATGCTGGATTGTTCTGGAAGCAGCCTTCGCAGCCGAAGAAGTGGTCAAGGGCGTTATCAACGGTAAGGTTAAAGGCGGCTTCACTGTCGACGTTAACGGCATCCGTGCGTTCCTGCCAGGTTCTCTGGTTGACGTCCGTCCAGTGCGCGACACCACGCACCTGGAAGGCAAAGAGCTGGAATTCAAGGTCATCAAACTCGACCAGAAGCGCAACAACGTTGTCGTTTCCCGTCGCAGCGTCCTCGAAGCCGAGAACTCCGCCGAGCGTGAAGCTCTGCTGGAATCCCTGCAATCCAGGTTGCCCACCAGTTCTTCGGCATTGAATTGCAGTGCATCTTCCAGCTCGCTCAGCGAAGC
>NZ_JBNNVQ010000217.1:0-2878 GCF_050280625.1 Pseudomonas sp. NPDC089569 | reverse complement strand
GTTCTTCCATGCCGTAATCAGCCATGGAAATCCGGGTCGCGTTGAAGGTGTTGGTAACGGTGCCGGTTTGGCGATTAGACATGGTGTATCTCCAAGAAACATATATTTTCAGTAGTACTGTGCTGCTCAGGCCAACTGGGCACACCGGGGTATCATAGTCGAAATGTTCGCTTTGGGAGCCCCCCGCAGGTGCTGTTTACCCTGTCGTCGCACGCTCTTTGTCGCCTGATATGGCTGGAAGCCCCGATTTAAAAGGCTTTCAGGTGAAAGTGATGGCGATAAAAAAAGCTGTAAAACCTGCATAAATTGTAGGAAAAGGCCCCTCGCAGGGGCTTTTTACCGATCGAAAATGCGTTCTATCGCTGCGGCGGGCTTATTTTTTCTCGCTGCTTTGGGCCTTGCACTTGGAAATTTGGGTCAGGGCCTGTTGTTTCAGAGCGTCACTGGCCTGATTGTCCATCAAGGCCTGAAGGTCCTTGGCCGGATACGCTTTGATCGCATCGGCACCGCAGGCGCAGTGGGCTTTGGCCGCAGCCTCGCCGATTTGTTGGGCCGCGGCAGGAACGCATTGCGCCATATACTTCTCGCGCTCACCTTTGGGCCATTCGGCATGAGCGGCCAGCGGTAGAAGCAGGACAGTCGGGGCAACCAGAGCGAACAATCGTTTCAGACGCATGCAGAAATACTCCTTGTGGGTCAATGTCTTGTCATCTGAGGGGTAAAGTGGGGATCTAGTTCAGCACTCTGGCATAAAAACGCCGAAGTTGCCCTGACCGAATGCCTCCGTGCCGCCACAACCGCTCATCTGTGCTAGGATGCCTCGCTCAGACGCTGGCGGGCGCTGGTCGACCTTTGGTCCCGGCTCGGCAAATGTCTGAAAACACCTGATTTGAATCCCAGTCACTCTGGTTCGGTTTTCCGGTTGGCCGCAAGGCTCCTGCCGCTGTAAGGCAGGCGTTCGTCATCGAATGGCCTGGACTGGATCTTGTACTGGCTCATCCCAACCCACGTGACCTTTGGTAGGGGTCACCACTAGGAGAGGAGGCGCCATGCCAACTATTACTCTTCCCGACGGCAGTCAACGTTCATTCGATCACCCGGTTTCCATCGCTGAGGTCGCCGCATCCATCGGTGCTGGCCTGGCCAAGGCTACAGTGGCCGGCAAGGTCAATGGCAAGCTGGCTGATGCCAGCGACATCATCGACAGCGACGCTACGCTGCAAATCATTACGCCAAAGGATGAAGAGGGGCTGGAGATCATTCGCCACTCCTGCGCCCACCTGGTTGGCCATGCGGTCAAGCAGTTGTATCCGACCGCCAAAATGGTCATCGGTCCGGTCATCGACGAAGGTTTCTATTACGACATCGCCTTCGAACGTCCTTTTACCCCGGACGACCTGGCCGCCATCGAGCAGCGCATGCAGCAGCTGATCGAGAAAGATTACGACGTGATCAAGAAAGTCACTCCGCGCGCCGAAGTGATCGAAGTGTTCAAGGCTCGCGGTGAAGACTACAAGTTGCGCCTGGTCGAGGACATGCCGAACGAACAGGCCATGGGCCTGTACTATCACGAAGAATATGTCGACATGTGCCGCGGTCCGCACGTACCGAACACCCGCTTCCTGAAATCCTTCAAATTGACCAAGCTGTCCGGCGCCTACTGGCGTGGCGATGCCAAGAACGAGCAATTGCAGCGCGTTTACGGCACCGCCTGGGCGGACAAGAAGCAGTTGGCCGCCTACATCCAGCGTATCGAAGAGGCCGAGAAGCGCGATCATCGCAAGATCGGCAAGCGCCTGGGCCTGTTCCACACCCAGGAAGAAGCGCCGGGCATGGTGTTCTGGCACCCGAACGGCTGGACCCTGTATCAGGTGCTCGAGCAGTACATGCGCAAGGTTCAGCGCGACAGCGGCTACCTGGAGATCAAAACACCTCAGGTCGTCGATCGCAGCCTGTGGGAAAAGTCCGGGCACTGGGCCAACTACGCCGACAACATGTTCACCACGGAGTCGGAAAGCCGCGACTACGCCATCAAGCCAATGAACTGCCCGTGCCACGTGCAGGTATTCAATCAGGGCTTGAAGAGCTACCGCGAGCTGCCGATGCGTCTGGCCGAATTCGGTGCCTGTCACCGTAACGAGCCATCGGGTGCGCTGCACGGCATCATGCGTGTGCGTGCGTTCACTCAGGACGATGCCCATATCTTCTGCACCGAAGAGCAGATGCAGGCCGAGTCCGCGGCATTCATCAAGTTGACCATGGATGTCTACGCCGACTTCGGCTTCAAAGATGTCGAGATGAAACTGTCCACTCGTCCGGAAAAACGCGTCGGTTCCGACGAGCTGTGGGACCGCGCCGAAGCGGCATTGGCCGCAGCCCTTGATAGCGCGGGCCTGCCATACGATCTGCAACCGGGCGAGGGGGCGTTCTACGGTCCGAAGATCGAGTTCTCGCTGAAAGATTGCCTCGGTCGCGTCTGGCAGTGTGGTACCCTGCAGCTCGATTTCAACCTGCCTGTCCGTCTGGGCGCCGAATACGTCTCCGAAGACAACAGCCGCAAGCACCCGGTCATGTTGCACCGGGCGATTCTGGGGTCCTTCGAGCGTTTCGTCGGAATTCTGATCGAGCACTACGAGGGTGCATTCCCTGCGTGGCTGGCGCCGACCCAGGCAGTGATCATGAATATCACTGATAAACAGGCAGATTTTGTCAGTCAGGTCGAAAAAACTCTCAACGAAAGCGGGTTTCGTGCCAAGTCTGACTTGAGAAATGAAAAGATCGGCTTTAAAATCCGCGATGTCGATTTGCATCCATGGGGTCTCGACGATTTCCTCGTCGACCTGAGGGGCCACACCCGGTGCCACGACTTCGGTTTTCA
>NZ_JBNNVQ010000216.1:0-2939 GCF_050280625.1 Pseudomonas sp. NPDC089569 | reverse complement strand
TTCCTCGGCTGTCTTGGTGGCGGCAATCACTCGCACGCCCAGGGCCTTGCCCAATTGCACGAAGGAAGGACCGGCACAATGGCTGGCGTCGGTCATGAATCAACTTCGCCCACGGCGAGGTTTACATGATCTCCGCTTACCTCGCGGCGATCAGTCTGGCTCTGCTGGCTTACTTCGGTATTGAATCCTTCCCGCTGCTGATGCTCGGCACACTGGTCTTCACCATCGTCGTGACAGGGGTGTATGGCTGGGTTATCGAGCGCATCGCCTACAAGCCGCTGCGCAACTCCACCCGACTGGCACCGCTGATCAGCGCCATCGGGATCTCGCTGATCCTGCAAAACTATGCACAGATCTCCCAGGGCGCCCGCCAACAAGGCGTTCCGACCCTGCTGACCGGTGCATGGCGAATCGATGTCGGGAGCGGCTTCGTCCAGCTCACCTACACCAAGATCTTCATTCTGGTCGCCGCCTTTATCGGCATGGGCCTGCTGACCTACGTCATCAAGTACACCAAGCTCGGCCGTATGTGCCGCGCCACACAGCAAGACCGCAAGATGGCCTCGATCCTGGGCATCAACACCGACCGCGTGATTTCCTACGTGTTCATCATCGGTGCAGCCATGGCGGCGCTGGCGGGCGTGCTGATCACCATGAACTACGGCACTTTCGACTTCTACGCCGGCTTCGTCATCGGCATCAAGGCCTTCACCGCGGCGGTACTCGGCGGGATTGGTTCGCTGCCCGGCGCCATGCTCGGCGGGATCATCCTCGGGATCTCCGAGTCGCTGTTCTCGGGCCTGGTCAACTCGGACTACAAGGACGTCTTCAGCTTCTCGCTGCTGGTCCTCGTTCTGGTCTTTCGGCCTCAGGGCCTGCTCGGCCGTCCTCTTGTGTCGAAGGTGTAAGCGATGTCTTCAGCCACTCATAAAACAATCGATATCAAAAAAAGCCTGGTTGACGCGATTCTCTCCGGCCTCATTGCCCTGATCGTATTCGGGCCGATCGTCGGCGTCGTGCTCGATGGCTATAGCTTCAACCTGGAAACCTCGCGGGTGGCATGGATCATTGCCATCGTCATGGCCGGGCGTTTTGCCTTGAGCCTGTTCCTGCAAACATCCAGGGGCCTGAAGATTCTTGAAGGGTTCGAGGTCACCGGCTCCGGCGTACACGTGCTGGCACCGGACTACAAATCGCGGCTGCGCTGGGTCATCCCGCTGGTCATCGCGATTGCCGTGGTGCTGCCGTTTTTCTCCAACTCCTATCTGCTGGGCGTGGTCATCCTCGGGCTGATCTACGTGCTGCTGGGACTGGGGCTGAACATCGTGGTCGGCCTGGCCGGCCTGCTTGACCTGGGTTATGTGGCGTTCTACGCCATCGGCGCCTACGGCCTGGCGCTGGGTTACCAGTACCTGGGGCTGGGTTTCTGGACGGTGCTGCCACTGGCGGCGATCACCGCGGGCCTTGCCGGTTGCATCCTGGGTTTCCCGGTGCTGCGTTTGCACGGTGACTACCTGGCAATCGTGACCCTGGGCTTCGGTGAAATCATCCGCCTGATCCTCAACAACTGGCTGAGCCTGACCGGCGGTCCGAACGGCATGCCGGCGCCATTGCCGACATTCTTCGGTCTCGAGTTCGGTAAAAGGGCCAAGGATGGCGGCGTGCCATTCCATGAGTTCTTCGGTATCGCCTACAACCCCGACATCAAGTACTACTTCATCTACGCGGTACTGTTCCTGGTGGTCCTGGCCGTGTTGTACATCAAGCACCGCCTGACCCGCATGCCGGTCGGCCGTGCCTGGGAAGCCTTGCGTGAAGACGAAATCGCCTGCCGCTCGATGGGCCTGAACCATGTACTGGTCAAGCTTTCGGCGTTCACCATCGGTGCTTCCACCGCGGGTCTGGCCGGGGTGTTCTTCGCCACCTACCAGGGTTTCGTCAACCCGACCTCGTTTACCTTCTTCGAGTCGGCCTTGATCCTCGCCATCGTGGTGCTCGGCGGCATGGGGTCGACCATCGGCGTGGTCATGGCGGCATTCGTGTTGACCGTGGCCCCGGAACTGCTGCGTAGCTTCGCCGAATACCGCGTCCTGCTGTTCGGCATCCTGATGGTGTTGATGATGATCTGGCGACCACGCGGACTGATCCGGATCAGCCGCACCGGTGTGACCCCGCGTAAAGGAGTAGCGCCATGAGCGAAGTCGTACTCTCGGTCGAAAAGCTGATGATGCACTTCGGTGGCATCAAGGCATTGAATGACGTCAACCTGAAGGTCAAGCGCAATTCGATCTTCGCCCTCATCGGTCCCAACGGCGCTGGCAAAACCACGGTGTTCAACTGCCTGACCGGGTTCTACAAGGCCTCCGGCGGCAAGATCGAACTCAACCTGCGCGGGCAGAAAACCAATGTCATCAAGTTGCTGGGCGAATCGTTCAAGCCAACGGACTTCGTCTCGCCCAAATCGTTTGCCAGCCGGCTGTTCTACAAGGCTTTCGGTGGCACCCACCTGGTGAACCGGGCCGGGCTGGCGCGCACGTTCCAGAACATTCGCCTGTTCAAGGAAATGTCGGTGCTGGAAAACCTGCTGGTGGCCCAGCACATGTGGGTCAACCGCAACATGCTGGCCGGCTTCCTCAACACCAAGGGCTATCGCAAGGCCGAAAGCGATGCGCTGGATCACGCGTTCTACTGGCTGGAAGTGGTGGATCTGGTGGACTGTGCCAACCGCCTGGCCGGTGAGCTGTCCTACGGTCAGCAACGCCGTCTGGAAATCGCCCGGGCCATGTGTACCCGTCCGCAGATCATCTGCCTCGACGAACCGGCCGCCGGCCTCAACCCTCAGGAAACCGAAGCGCTGAGCGCGATGATCCGGCTGCTGCTGGCCTTCCAGCGCTTCGCGGTAACTGAGGATCGAACCGATGTCTTCCGGCTCGTATCGC
>NZ_JBNNVQ010000215.1:0-2941 GCF_050280625.1 Pseudomonas sp. NPDC089569 | reverse complement strand
CCTCGCCGTTGCGGGTGTCAGTCATTCGATCGATCCAAATCCGATAGGCTTGCAACACAAGATGAAGGCAATTGCGGGCTTTTTCAAGCCCGCAGGTGATCGGACCAGCCAACCACCCCTATTTTGAGCTGTTTGATTTAAGCAGGGCGCTGGGTGATCACTTCATCGATCAGCCCATACTCACGCGCGGCTTCTGCACTCATGAAATTATCGCGGTTGGTATCGCGCTCGATTTCTTCAAGGGTGCGCCCGCTGTGTTTGGCCATCAGCGTGTTGAGGCGCTCACGAATGAAGAGGATTTCCTTGGCATGGATCTCGATGTCCGAGGCCTGCCCCTGGAAACCGCCCAGCGGCTGGTGAATCATCACGCGCGAGTTCGGCAGGCAGTAACGCTTGCCGGGAGCACCGGCCGTCAGCAGGAAGGCGCCCATGCTGCACGCCTGGCCGATACAGGTAGTCGACACATTGGGCTTGATGAACTGCATGGTGTCGTAAATCGACATGCCCGCCGTCACCGAACCACCTGGGGAGTTGATATAGAGATGGATGTCCTTGTCCGGGTTTTCCGCTTCAAGGAACAGCAGCTGTGCACAGATCAGGTTAGCCATGTAGTCCTCTACCGGACCAACCAGAAAGATCACTCGCTCCTTGAGAAGACGCGAGTAGATATCGTAGGCACGCTCGCCACGAGCAGACTGCTCGACAACCATCGGGACCAGACCGCCTGCGGCCTGGATATCAGAGTTCTGCTGAATAAACGAATTACGGAACATGCTCTGCAGTCACTCCCAAATAGTTATGTCTTGAATACGCATAAGCCAGCACGAAGGCTGGCTTATGGTGTGTACTTCCTGACGCAGAAACAATCAGTCGGCTTTTGGAGCTTCTACCGGCTTGACCGCTTCTTCGTAAGAGACCGATTTGTCGGTCACGCTAGCTTTCTGCAGAACAGTATCCACAACTTGCTCTTCCAGCACAACCGAACGGACTTCGTTCAGTTGCTGGTCGTTCTTGTAGTACCAGGACACAACTTGCTCAGGCTCCTGGTAGGCCGAAGCCATCTCCTGAATCATCTCGCGAACGCGAGCTTCGTCAGGCTTGAGGTCGAATTGCTTGACCACTTCGGCCACGATCAGACCCAGGACAACACGGCGCTTGGCTTGCTCTTCGAACAGCTCGGCCGGCAGTTGGTCAGGCTTGATGTTGCCGCCGAACTGCTGAACAGCCTGCACGCGCAGACGGTCAACTTCATTGGACAGCAGAGCCTTCGGCACTTCGATCGGGTTGGTGGCCAGCAGACCGTCCATTACCTGATTCTTGACCTTGGATTTGATTGCCTGACGCAGTTCACGCTCCATGTTCTTGCGAACTTCGGTACGGAAGCCTTCCAGACCGGTTTCCTTGATGCCGAACTGAGCAAAGAACTCTTCGTTCAATTCTGGCAGTTTCGGCTCGGAAACAGTGTTCACGGTCACGGTGAATTCAGCGGTTTTACCAGCCAGGTCGAGGTTCTGATAGTCCTCTGGGAAGGTCAGGTTCAGAACACGCTCTTCGCCGGCTTTAGCGCCAACCAGGCCGTCTTCGAAGCCAGGGATCATGCGGCCGGAACCCAGTACCAGCTGAGTGCCCTTGGCGGAGCCGCCAGCAAACACTTCACCGTCGACCTTGCCAACAAAGTCGATGTTCAGCTGATCTTCGTTCTGGGCAGCGCGATCGGCCACTTCGAAACGGGTGTTCTGCTTGCGCAGGATGTCCAGCATCTTGTCCAGATCGGCATCAGCCACGTCAGCGCTCAGGCGCTCTACGGCGATACCTTCGAAACCGGCAACGGTGAATTCAGGGAACACTTCGAATACTGCAACGTATTCCAGGTCCTTGCCCGCTTCCAGAGACTTGGGCTCGATCGAAGGCGAACCAGCCGGGTTCAGCTTTTGCTCAACGACAGCTTCGTAGAAGGAGGACTGGATAACATCGCCTACCGCTTCCTGACGAGCTTCGGCACCAAAACGGCGCTTGATTTCGCTCATTGGCACTTTGCCTGGACGGAAGCCTGCGATCTTGGCCTTTTGGGCAGTCTGCTGCAGACGCTTGTTGACCTGAGTCTCGATGCGCTCCGCCGGCACGGTGATGCTCATGCGGCGCTCAAGAGCAGAAGTATTTTCAACAGAAACTTGCATGGATATTCCTCGTTGCACAGACGTTAGCCGGCCGTTTCCGACCCCAGAATCAAGGGCATGCATTCTAGTGGGTCGAACTCAAGAAGTCACCCTACTGAAATCGGGTAAAAACACAGCAGGCAATTTATAGGTGCGAATGCACGGATGCACCTCGCCCCGATGACAAATACAGACAATCACGCCAGGGCTCTGCGCCACCCCTTCCTTATATAGAAGAGGCTGCCAATCATCTCCCTGACAGCCGATCCTGCAGGCAAGATCGGCGGGCAGCGCGGCATCATCGAGCAACATAAATACGACGAAACGCCCCACCCATGCGACCCGAAACCTGCAGCCGCCGAATCCACAGAAACAAAAAAGGCGCCAGACTGTTAAATCTGGCGCCTTTCGAAATATGGGGTGGACGATGGGGATCGAACCCACGACAACGGGAGTCACAATCCCGTGCTCTACCAACTGAGCTACGCCCACCATATTGCGTGTCAAAGAAGCCAAATCACTTCTTTGAGAAGCTCCATCCAGGCCAACCGGCATGGGTGACGCTTTATTTGGTGCGGATGAAGAGACTCGAACTCTTACGCCTCGCGGCGCTGGAACCTAAATCCAGTGTGTCTACCAATTCCACCACATCCGCGGGTCTTGCCTTTAAAGCAAAGGCGCCAGACTGTTAATCTGGCGCCTTTCGAAATATGGGGTGGACGATGGGGATCGAACCCACGACAACGGGAGTCACAATCCCGTGCTCTACCAACTGAGCTACGCCC
>NZ_JBNNVQ010000214.1:1813-3202 GCF_050280625.1 Pseudomonas sp. NPDC089569 | reverse complement strand
CAAATTGCTTGGGTGTTATATGGTCAAGCCTCACGGGCAATTAGTATCGGTTAGCTCAACGCCTCACAGCGCTTACACACCCGACCTATCAACGTCGTAGTCTTCGACGGCCCTTCAGGGAACTCAAGGTTCCAGTGAGATCTCATCTTGAGGCAAGTTTCCCGCTTAGATGCTTTCAGCGGTTATCTTTTCCGAACATAGCTACCCGGCAATGCCACTGGCGTGACAACCGGAACACCAGAGGTTCGTCCACTCCGGTCCTCTCGTACTAGGAGCAGCCCCTCTCAAATCTCAAACGTCCACGGCAGATAGGGACCGAACTGTCTCACGACGTTCTAAACCCAGCTCGCGTACCACTTTAAATGGCGAACAGCCATACCCTTGGGACCGGCTTCAGCCCCAGGATGTGATGAGCCGACATCGAGGTGCCAAACACCGCCGTCGATATGAACTCTTGGGCGGTATCAGCCTGTTATCCCCGGAGTACCTTTTATCCGTTGAGCGATGGCCCTTCCATACAGAACCACCGGATCACTAAGACCTACTTTCGTACCTGCTCGACGTGTCTGTCTCGCAGTCAAGCGCGCTTTTGCCTTTATACTCTACGACCGATTTCCGACCGGTCTGAGCGCACCTTCGTACTCCTCCGTTACTCTTTAGGAGGAGACCGCCCCAGTCAAACTACCCACCATACACTGTCCTCGATCCGGATGACGGACCTGAGTTAGAACCTCAAAGTTGCCAGGGTGGTATTTCAAGGATGGCTCCACGCGAACTGGCGTCCACGCTTCAAAGCCTCCCACCTATCCTACACAAGCAAATTCAAAGTCCAGTGCAAAGCTATAGTAAAGGTTCACGGGGTCTTTCCGTCTAGCCGCGGATACACTGCATCTTCACAGCGATTTCAATTTCACTGAGTCTCGGGTGGAGACAGCGCCGCCATCGTTACGCCATTCGTGCAGGTCGGAACTTACCCGACAAGGAATTTCGCTACCTTAGGACCGTTATAGTTACGGCCGCCGTTTACCGGGGCTTCGATCAAGAGCTTCGCGTTAGCTAACCCCATCAATTAACCTTCCGGCACCGGGCAGGCGTCACACCCTATACGTCCACTTTCGTGTTTGCAGAGTGCTGTGTTTTTAATAAACAGTCGCAGCGGCCTGGTATCTTCGACCGGCGTGGGCTTACGCAGCAAGTGCTTCACCCTCACCGGCGCACCTTCTCCCGAAGTTACGGTGCCATTTTGCCTAGTTCCTTCACCCGAGTTCTCTCAAGCGCCTTGGTATTCTCTACCCAACCACCTGTGTCGGTTTGGGGTACGGTTCCTGGTTATCTGAAGCTTAGAAGCTTTTCTTGGAAGCATGGCATCAACCACTTCGTCACCCAAAG
>NZ_JBNNVQ010000214.1:0-1716 GCF_050280625.1 Pseudomonas sp. NPDC089569 | reverse complement strand
AGGGTAACTCGTCATCAGCTCTCGGCCTTGAACTCCCGGATTTACCTAAGAGTCCAGCCTACCACCTTAAACTTGGACAACCAACGCCAAGCTGGCCTAGCCTTCTCCGTCCCTCCATCGCAATAACCAGAAGTACAGGAATATTAACCTGTTTTCCATCGACTACGCTTTTCAGCCTCGCCTTAGGGACCGACTAACCCTGCGTCGATTAACGTTGCGCAGGAAACCTTGGACTTTCGGCGTGGGTGTTTTTCACACCCATTGTCGTTACTCATGTCAGCATTCGCACTTCTGATACCTCCAGCAAGCTTCTCAACTCACCTTCACAGGCTTACAGAACGCTCCTCTACCGCATCACTTACGTGATACCCGTAGCTTCGGTGTATGGTTTGAGCCCCGTTACATCTTCCGCGCAGGCCGACTCGACTAGTGAGCTATTACGCTTTCTTTAAAGGGTGGCTGCTTCTAAGCCAACCTCCTAGCTGTCTAAGCCTTCCCACATCGTTTCCCACTTAACCATAACTTTGGGACCTTAGCTGACGGTCTGGGTTGTTTCCCTTTTCACGACGGACGTTAGCACCCGCCGTGTGTCTCCCATGCTCGGCACTTGTAGGTATTCGGAGTTTGCATCGGTTTGGTAAGTCGGGATGACCCCCTAGCCGAAACAGTGCTCTACCCCCTACAGTGATACATGAGGCGCTACCTAAATAGCTTTCGAGGAGAACCAGCTATCTCCGAGCTTGATTAGCCTTTCACTCCGATCCACAGGTCATCCGCTAACTTTTCAACGGTAGTCGGTTCGGTCCTCCAGTCAGTGTTACCTAACCTTCAACCTGCCCATGGATAGATCGCCCGGTTTCGGGTCTATACCCAGCGACTAAACGCCCTATTAAGACTCGCTTTCGCTACGCCTCCCCTATTCGGTTAAGCTCGCCACTGAATATAAGTCGCTGACCCATTATACAAAAGGTACGCAGTCACAGAACAAAGTCTGCTCCCACTGCTTGTACGCATACGGTTTCAGGATCTATTTCACTCCCCTCTCCGGGGTTCTTTTCGCCTTTCCCTCACGGTACTGGTTCACTATCGGTCAGTCAGTAGTATTTAGCCTTGGAGGATGGTCCCCCCATATTCAGACAAAGTTTCTCGTGCTCCGTCCTACTCGATTTCATTGACAAGAGATTTTCGCGTACAGGGCTATCACCCACTATGGCCGCACTTTCCAGAGCGTTCCGCTAATCTCAAATCAACTTAAGGGCTAGTCCCCGTTCGCTCTCCACTACTAAGGGAATCTCGGTTGATTTCTTTTCCTCAGGGTACTTAGATGTTTCAGTTCCCCTGGTTCGCCTCTTGCACCTATGTATTCAGTGCAAGATAACCAGCTTATGCTGGCTGGGATCCCCCATTCAGAGATCTCCGGATCAAAGTCTGTTTGCCGACTCCCCGAAGCTTTTCGCAGGCTACCACGTCTTTCATCGCCTCTGACTGCCAAGGCATCCACCGTATGCGCTTCTTCACTTGACCATATAACCCCAAGCAATCTGGTTATACTGTGAAGACGACATTCGCCGAAAATTCGCATTGCTCTAAGAGCAACTCACAAATTTTACCTTAGCCTGAACAAACACCAGTGAAAGTGCCGTTCAGTCTATCTTTCTATCACATACCCAAATTTTTAAAGAACGATTCTGAAAAAGTTCAGAAATCAATATTCGA
>NZ_JBNNVQ010000213.1:0-3245 GCF_050280625.1 Pseudomonas sp. NPDC089569 | reverse complement strand
GAAGACGGGACACCGGCGCGATATGGGCCGAGCCATTGTTCAGAGCGATCATCAGGGCGGGCAGCCAGCGGCCCAGCAGGCTGAACAGATCACCCGCGCCAACCTGGCGGTTGGCGGTTTTCAATACACGACCAAGGCACGCATCGTCGTCCCGGGTGGACGGGGATGCCTTGAGCATTTCGCGCAAAGACTGTTCAAACGGATCGTGCATACGCACCTCTCGTGATGTCTGTGAAAGACGCGGTAAAAATTGCTCGGGTCACATGGTCCATTTTCAAACCCAACGCAACCGGCGGAACAGCCACCACTGTCCGAGTGCAACCAGGACCATCAGCAGACAGGCGACCATGAAGCCATACGGGCTCGCGGAAAATGGAATACCCCCGACGTTGATCCCCAGAAGACCGGTCAGAAAACTCATCGGCAGGAAGATCCCGGTGATGATCCCGAAGCGATACATCGTCCGATTCATGCGCACGCTCAACCGTCGGTCTTCAGCCTCAAGAACCAGCCCTACGCGCTCGCGCGTCAGTTCCAGCTCTTCAAGGTAACGGGTCAGGCTGTTGTTCAACTCGTTCCAGTAATCGCCATCGTCCTCGACGAACCAGTGCAACTTGATCCGCGTGAGCTGACCAAAAATATCTCGCTGCGGAGCGAGAAACCGCTTCAACGCAGCGGCCCGACGACGGATCTGCAAAACCGCGCCATGCTCAGGCGTATACCGTTCGTCGGAATCCAGCTTTTCCTCTTCGTCATCGACCACTTCAGAGAGGCAACTGACCAGATCCTGCACCTTGTTGGTGAGGTACTGCGCCATACAAAGGATCAACTCGGAAGCGGTTTTCGGCCCCTTGCCTTCAGCCAACTGCACCAGCAGCTCCTCTGTGGCGCGCAATGGGCGCAAACGCAGGGAAATCACCCGCTGGGCAGAGGCGAAGATCCGTACCGACACCATATCCTCGGGTTCGGCGCCCGGATTGAGGTTTACCCCGCGCAAAAATAGCAGCAGTTCGCTGTCCGAAAGCTGTAGAAGGCGTGGACGGGTGTTTTCTTCCAGCAACAGATCACAACTGAACTCGCTCAGCCCACTGGATTTGCGTAGCCAGGTCTGGGTCTGCGGGTGGCTGCGATCCCAGTGCAGCCACAGGCTTTCATGAGCCTGCAACTGCAAGTCATCCAGTTCTGTCCGGGCTATCGAACGCGCACCGCCTTTACCATCCAGCACCAAGGCATGGACCAGCCCCCACTGCGCGTTTTCTTCCTCGAACATCCGCACTCCATTCTTCAAAAAAGTCGGCTAACGCTTACTCGGGCATTGCAAGAGGACTCGGCGAGATAATCACGCCGTTGTTGTCTGCATAAATGTATTGGCCTGGGTGGAAGGTCACGCCGGCGAACGTCACGGGAACGTTCAGATCTCCGATACCGCGCTTGTCGGTTTTCATCGGATGGCTGGCCAACGCCTGAACCCCCAGGTCGGTTTGCGCAATGACGTCGACGTCACGGATGCAACCGTAGATCACCAAGCCTTCCCAGCCATTATTGGCAGCCTTTTCTGCCAGCATGTCACCCAGCAACGCGCGCCGCAGGGAGCCACCACCGTCGACCACCAGCACCTTGCCGTGGCCTTTGAGCTCGACCTGTTCCTTGACCAGGGAGTTATCTTCGAAGCACTTGATGGTCACGATTTCGCCGCCAAAAGAATCACGGCCGCCGAAATTGCTGAACATCGGATCCAGCACCTGCACCAGCTCCGGGTAGGCGTCGCACAGGTCAGGCGTGAGGTAATGATTCATCGAGAAACTCCTGTAAAGAGGAAGACAGCACGAACATTACTGATGATCCAGTCATCGAAAATGACCAGATCAACTCAATGCGTCATATCTTAGCCGCAAGCCGATCAGAGCGAAATGCCCTTGATAGAGCCTTCAGCTCTGGGCCGCAGCGGTCAATTGCGCTGGCTCACCCAGCAAAGGTGTCTGTTGATCCGCCAGCCAGCGGGTCACCAATGGCCAGACTTCAGCCTGGGCGGGCTTGCTGACCAGCATTTCCACATGGCCGAAATTATCACCGAACCCCTGCTCGCGCCCCAGGTTGATGAACTGCTTGTGCTCGGAACCCAATTGATCGAACAGTTTGCGGCAGGCCCAGGTCGGGTCCTGATGGTCACCCGCCGCACTCACCGCCAGCATCGGCAACTTGACGTCGGCCAGGCCAGCCCACCAGTCTTTATCGGCATCGCCAAAACGTCCGAACAAGCCATGCCAGCGCATACCTTCCAGGGCCAGGCCGATCGGCTCGTCTTCCGGACCGCGCTTGAGCCGTGAACCGGACAGTTGCGCGAAACGCTTGAGGATGAAGCGCCCACCCCACTCCACCGGCGGTATTTTCAGCGGCCAGTAGGTGCGACTGATTTGAGTGCCGAAAAAAGCGGCGGATGCCACCACCGGTTCGCCGATGTATTCGCCACCCAACGCCGCCGCCAGCGTAATACCGCCCAACGAGTGGCCGATCCAATGCGGAATCTGTCCGCTCTGCTCGCGCACGAACGCACCGATGGCCGGCAGATCGTAGCGCGCGTAATCGGCGACACGGTTCTTGCGGTAGTCCAGGTTACGCTGGGACAAACCGTGACCACGCATCTCGGGAATCCACACATCGAACCCCAGGCGTGTCAGAAAGGCGCCCAGGCCCACGCCCTTGGGGGAATACCAGAAGCGTCGATTGGAAAAACTGCCATGCAGCAGAATCACTGGCACACCGCGCGCCGCCGGCTCGTCGGCCATGCCAAGACGAGTGACTGCCAACTCCACGGACCAGTCCGGGCTGTTGCCCGGTTTCAAACGGTAAACATCTTCGCTCAGATCGCCACGCCGCTCGGCGCTGATCAAAGCGACAGGAAATAGGTTGCTGCTGCTTTGCATAATCTCTTGCACAAAAAAGGGCGGCTTCCGGAAGAGCCCGCCCTGCTTAAATCTGGTCAATGACCATTTTAACTGTAGGAGCGAGCACGCTCGCGATGGACTACAAGGCACCGCAGGACATCTGATGCCCCGCGTTATCGTTAGCGACCATCGCGAGCTTGCTCGCTCCTACAGGGAGCATCAAGCCTCAGCCTGACCCTCGGCCAGGAAGAACCATGTTTCCAGCACGGAGTCCGGGTTCAGCGAAACGCTTTCAATGCCTTGCTCCATCAGCCACTTGGCCAGGTCCGGGTGGTCCGAAGGGCCCTGACCGCAGATGCC
>NZ_JBNNVQ010000212.1:0-3253 GCF_050280625.1 Pseudomonas sp. NPDC089569 | reverse complement strand
CGAGAAATAGCGGGTGGCGAGCCAGAGGACGCGGGCGAATTGCTAGAGCAAATCACTGAAAAATGCTTATGTGCCCGACACCAGAGAATGCCGCGCGCTCTTCGATGGTGCTCATACCTTGTTTTCACTCCTAATGGACAAATTCAGGCAGCTGGCCAGTGGGTAAGTGTATAGAAAGGCTTTTCAGCTTTTCAACCGAAAGCTTCACTCCTCGAACCCCGCGACCCTCTGCCTATAAATAGATTGCAGCTTTATAACGGATTTTAGACAGCTCGTATGACATTTTTTTGAAGCAATCCGTCACATTTAACTCATGTACATCCCGCCGTTCACCGGGATTGTAGCCCCGGTAACGTATGCCGCACCGTCGGATGCAAGAAAAGCGACCACAGACGCGATCTCTTGAGCTTGCCCCAGACGACCCAGCGGAATCTGCGTCTGCAAGGCTTCACGCTGCGCCTCGGGCAGTTCACGGGTCATATCGGTGTCGATGAACCCTGGGGTCACCGAGTTTACCGTAATCGAACGCGAACCGACTTCACGCGCCAGTGCGCGACTGAAACCTTCCAGACCGGCCTTGGCGGCAGCGTAGTTTACTTGGCCTGCGTTGCCCATGGCACCCACAACCGAGCCGATACTGATAATTCGTCCCCAACGGGCCTTGGTCATACCACGCAAAACGCCCTTGGACAGGCGGAACAGACTGTTCAGGTTGGTATCGACGACGTCATGCCACTCGTCGTCTTTCATGCGCATCATCAGGTTGTCGCGGGTGATACCGGCGTTATTGACCAGAATCGCCGGCGCACCGAACTGCTGCTGAATGCTCTCAAGCATTGCCGCCACGGACTCATCGCTGGTGACGTTGAGCTCCAGGCCAGTACCCTGAATGCCATTCTCCTTCAGAGTGGCAGCAATGCGCTCGGCACCGGAAGCCGAAGTCGCGGTGCCAACGACGATTGCACCCTGACGACCCAATTCCAGGGCGATAGCCTGGCCGATACCGCGGCTCGCACCAGTGACCAGTGCAACTTTACCTTGCAGACTCATGCAAGCTTCTCCTGATTCAGGCCAGCGCTGCGCGGGCGGCAGCGAAAGCGTCTGGGGTATTGAGGTTGGAAGTCGATACGCCTTCGGCGCAACGTTTGTTCAGGCCGGCAAGGACCTTGCCCGGACCGCACTCGACCAGATCGGTCGCGCCCTTGGCCGCCAGCGTCTGGACCGATTCGACCCAGCGCACAGGCTTGTAGAGCTGTTCAAGCAGATCACGCTTGAGTGTTTCCAGATCGGCCGGTACATCGGCACTGACGTTCTGGACCACGGGAATCTGTGGTGCCTGCCAGTCGATTGCAGCGACCGACTCGGCAAAACGCTCGGCTGCCGGACGCATCAGTTCGCAATGGGATGGAACACTGACCGGCAACGGCATGGCGCGCTTGGCGCCGCGAGCCTTGCAAGCCTCGATGGCGCGCTCGACCGCTGCCTTGGCGCCAGCGATGACCACCTGCCCCGGGGAGTTGAAATTGACCGCGCTGACCACTTCGCCTTGCGCCGCTTCGGCACAGGCCGCCAGCACATCGGCGTCGTCCAGGCCCAGGATGGCAGCCATGGCGCCCTGTCCGGCCGGAACGGCTTCCTGCATCAGCTTGCCGCGGGTTTCGACCAGCTTGACCGCATCACCCAGGCTCAGACTGCCCGCGGCGACCAGCGCGCTGTATTCGCCCAGGCTGTGGCCGGCAACGTAAGCCGGACGCGCACCGCCTTCAGCCAGCCACAAACGCCACAAGGCGATCGAAGCGGTCAGAATGGCCGGCTGGGTTTTATCGGTTTGATTGAGTTGCTCTTCCGGCCCCTGCTGGGTCAGTGCCCACAGGTCATAACCCAGAGCATCGGAAGCTTCTTTGAACGTTTCCAGGACAACCGGATGTTGCGCGCCCAACTCGGCCAGCATGCCGAGGGACTGAGAACCCTGTCCCGGAAAGACGAATGCGAGGGAAGCAGACATGTAACAAGCCCCTAATGATCTTATCGTCGGAGAATTGACGCCCCGCTTTGGGGGACGCAAGAAACTGACAGTTGGATGGCCAATTGAATTGAGCGGTCACATTTAAGCATTGTCCGACGAAAACGCCTAAGGCAACAAATCCTCCAGACGACCGTGAATGCGCTCCGGCAGGTTTTCCTGTATCTCGATCAAGGCACGGGAAATCGCACTCTGAAACCCCTGCACCCCGGCAGAACCGTGACTTTTCACCACAATACCCTGCAAACCGAGAAAACTTGCACCGTTATGCCGCGCAGGCGCCAGATCTGCCTGCAATCGCTTCATCAACGGCAACGCCAGTGCACCCACCATGCGTGACGGCAGGTTTTTCCTGAACAAGGCCTCGATGCGCCCGGCGATCATGGTCGCCAGCCCCTCACTGGACTTGAGCAGAATATTGCCGACAAAACCGTCGCACACCACCACATCCGCTTCGCCACGGTACAAACCATCGCCTTCGACAAAGCCGATGTAGTTGATACCACGGGCATTTTGCAACAAGGTTGCAGCCAACTTGACCTGCTGATTTCCCTTGATGTCTTCGGTGCCGATGTTCAGTAACGCCACCCGCGGACGAACGACGCCCAGGCTTTGTGCGGCAACCGAGCCCATCACCGCAAACTGCAGCAGGTGCTCGGCGCTGCAATCGACATTGGCCCCCAGATCGAGCAACTGGCAATAACCTTTCTGGGTCGGAATTGCCGCGACCATGGCCGGCCGGTCAATACCGGGCAAAGTCTTGAGCACGAATCGCGACAATGCCATCAACGCCCCGGTATTACCGGCACTGACGCACGCCTGGACTTTGCCATCACGCAGCATCTCAAGTGCCACGCGCATCGACGAATCAGGCTTGCCACGCAGAGCCTGGGCAGGCTTTTCGTCCATGGCAATGACTTCAGAGGCCGGAGCAATCGACAGGCGCGCGCGATCCACAGCCGGTTGGCCAGCGATCAATTCTTCAAGAAGGGAGGGTTGACCGACGAGGGTCAGGTACAGCGAGGGCGAGGCAGAGAGGCAAGCGATGCTGGCCTGAACAATGCTGCGGGGACCGAAGTCCCCGCCCATTGCGTCAATCGCGATGACTTGAGCGGACAAGTGATTACTCGTCAGCGCCCTTGTCGATCACTTTACGACCACGGGGGGGTTTGAACAGGCAGTCATCCATCCCGGCCTGCCTGCAACGCTGAACCTCTTCCGGTTGTGCGT
>NZ_JBNNVQ010000211.1:0-3335 GCF_050280625.1 Pseudomonas sp. NPDC089569 | reverse complement strand
CTATGTACTCCGACATTTCCAACGCCGGGGAGTAGACATACACCACCTCGGGGGACAATTTTGACCTGGCCGGCATTTCCGCCGCTGGAGCCAACAGGTTGGGGTGACAGCGTGACGATCCAGCTCTTCTCGGCGCCCAAGCGCATGGGCGTGGAAGATGCGTACAAGGTGTTGGCCGGCTGGATGGAACTGGCCGACAAGGGTGCCGAAGCCGCCGAGTAAAAGCTGCAGGCAAAAAAAACCCCGGACTTCAATGGGGAGGGGGAAGTTCCGGGGTTCAAGTTCTAGACCGCTAGGGCGGGGTCCAGATATCTGCCAACACTTAACACAACATTAGGAGCATTGAAGGGCTTCACCAGCCATTCAGTAAGTCTGAGTAGTGATTCGGCAGATTAGTTCAGAATTTTTTCCGAAACCTTTGGAATAAAGCCAATAACGTTCCGGACTAAGTGATGATTACCGGCTCTGCCGCGGCCTTATGCCGCGGCAGAAGCTCCCTGGGGTGGCTCAGTGCGCCTCGTCCCAGTTGTTGCCTACACCCACTTCGACCAATAACGGCACATCCAGTTTCGCCGCGCCGCTCATGTGCACACGAATTTCTTCACGGACCTGATCGACCAGGTCCTCGCGCACCTCGAGTACCAGTTCATCGTGCACCTGCAAGATGACCTTGGCGTCCAGACCGGAGGACGTCAGCCAGTTGTCCACTGCGACCATGGCCTTCTTGATGATGTCGGCCGCCGTGCCTTGCATCGGCGCGTTGATCGCCGTGCGTTCGGCGGCAGCGCGCTCTTGCGGTTTGTTGGAGTTGATCTCCGGCAGATACAGGCGACGCCCGAAGAATGTTTCCACAAACCCTTGATCCGCCGCCTGCGCGCGGGTGCGCTCCATGTACTCGCGAACACCTGGATAACGGGCGAAGTAAGTATCGATGTAAGCCTTGGCAGTCTTGGTATCGACACCGATGTCCTTGCCGAGCTTCTGCGCACCCATGCCGTAGATCAAACCGAAGTTGATCGCTTTGGCGCTGCGGCGCTGGTCAGAAGTCACCTGAGTCAACTCGACCTTGAATACCTCGGCCGCCGTCGCGGTGTGCACGTCCAGATTGTGGCGAAAAGCGTTCATCAGGCCTTCGTCACGAGACAGGTGCGCCATGATCCGCAACTCGATCTGCGAATAGTCCGCAGCCAGCAGTTTGTAGCCCGGCGGGGCCACGAAGGCCTGGCGAATGCGACGCCCTTCTGCGGTGCGCACCGGAATGTTCTGCAGGTTCGGATCGCTGGAGGACAGGCGCCCGGTGGACGCCACGGCCTGATGGTATGACGTGTGGATCCGCCCGGTGCGTGGGTTGATCTGTTCCGGGAGCCGGTCGGTATAAGTGCTTTTGAGTTTGCTCATGGAACGGTATTCCATCAGCACCTTGGGCAGCCGATAGTCGTCTTCGGCCAGTTTGGCCAGCACGTCTTCAGCCGTGGAGGGTTGGCCCGTGGCGGTCTTTTTCAGCACCGGCAGGCCGAGCTTTTCGTAAAGAATGACGCCCAGCTGCTTGGGTGAGCCCAGGTTGAATTCCTCGCCGGCGATCTCGAAGGCCTCGCGCTCGAGCGCGACCATCTTGTCGCCCAGTTCGATGCTTTGCACGCCGAGCAGCGCGGCATCGACAAAAGCGCCCTGGCGCTCGATGCGTGCCAACACCGGCACCAACGGGATTTCAATGTCGGTCAGCACACTGGCCAGGCTCGGGATGGCGGCCAGCTTCTCGTGCAGCACCTGGTGCAGGCGCAGGGTGACATCGGCATCTTCGGCGGCGTAGGGGCCGGCCTGTTCGAGAGCGATCTGGTCGAAGGTCAGCTGTTTCGCGCCTTTGCCGGCGATGTCCTGGAAACTCACCGTCGTGTGATCCAGGTACTTGAGCGCCAGGCTGTCCATGTCATGGCGAGTCGCCGTGGAATTGAGCACGTAGGATTCGAGCATGGTGTCGAACGCAACACCGCGCACGGTGATGCCATTGGCCTGGTCACCCCCGATGGCACAGTTGGCGAGGATGTTCATGTCGAACTTGGCGTGTTGGCCGACCTTGAGCTTCTTCGGGTCTTCCAGGATCGGTTTGAGGGCGAGCAGGACCGTGTCGCGATCCAGTTGCTCGGGCACGCCGATGTAGGAGTGGGTCAGCGGGATGTAGGCCGCTTCGTTGGCCTGCACGGCAAACGACAACCCCACCAATTGCGCCTGTTGCGCGTCGATGCCGGTGGTTTCGGTGTCGAAGGCGAACAGCGGGGCGTTTTTCAGTTTTTCCAGCCAGGCATCGAAACGGGCCTGATCAAGAATGATCTCGTATTGATTTTCCGGCGTTGTCACTGGCGCTTCCGCTTCAACTGCAACTTCATTTGCGCTGAAGAGGTCGGTGGCCGGCTCAGGCTCGGCCGCAGTGTTCAGTTCAAGGCGCTTGGCGTCCCGTTGCAGATCATTCAACCAGCTCTTGAACTCCAGCAGGCTGTAAAGCTCGGTGAGCTTGTCGTGGTCTTCCGGACCCATTTGCAGATCGTCCAGAGTGACGTCCAGCTCAACGTCAACCTTGATGGTCGCCAGCTGGTAGGAGAGGAACGCCATCTCCTTGTGCTCTTCGAGTTTGGCCGGCAGCGTCTTGGCGCCGCGGATCGGCAGGGTCGGGACAATGTCGAGCTGCGCGTAGAGTTCGGTCAGGCCGCCATTGACACCGACCAGCAGGCCGGACGCGGTCTTCGGGCCGATGCCCGGGACGCCCGGAATGTTGTCGGAAGAGTCGCCCATGAGCGCCAGATAATCGATGATCTGCTCGGGAGCGACGCCGAATTTCTCCTTCACGCCCTCCACGTCCATGCTGCTACCGGTCATGGTATTGACCAAGGTAATGTGGCCGTCGACCAGTTGCGCCATGTCCTTGTCGCCAGTGGAAATGATCACCGGGCGATTGGCGGCCGCACTGCTGCGGGCCAGCGTGCCGATCACGTCATCGGCTTCGACCCCTTCGACACACAGCAGCGGGAAGCCCAGGGCAATCACACTCTGGTGCAGCGGTTCGATCTGCACGCGCATGTCATCGGGCATGCTCGGACGGTTGGCCTTGTACTCGGCGTACATGTCATCGCGAAATGTCCCACCCTTGGCATCGAACACCACGGCGAACGGGCTGTCCGGGTACTGCTTGCGCAGACTCTTGAGCATGTTCAACACGCCTTTGACCGCACCGGTCGGCAGGCCTTTGGAGGTGGTCAGCGGTGGCAGCGCGTGAAAGGCGCGGTACAGATAAGAAGAACCGTCCACCAGGACGAGGGGGGCATGGCTCATGTGCAGGATCA
>NZ_JBNNVQ010000210.1:0-3475 GCF_050280625.1 Pseudomonas sp. NPDC089569 | reverse complement strand
TCTGTGGGGTCAGGTGTTAAACGTCATAAATAGGGGAAGAGCCTTCAAGCTCTTCCCCTATTTTGTATCTGGAGTCTGTACATGGAAAACCTGGATGCGCTCGTCTCTCAAGCACTAGAGGCTGTGCAAAGCGCTGAAGATATCAATGCCCTGGAGCAAATCCGGGTTCACTACCTTGGCAAAAAGGGTGAATTGACTCAGGTGATGAAGACCCTGGGGAATTTGCCGGCAGAAGAGCGTCCGCAAGTCGGAGCCCTGATCAACGTTGCCAAGGAGCGTGTCACAGACGTTCTCAATGCGCGCAAGGCGTCGTTTGAAGAGGCTGAACTGGCCGCCAAACTGTCCGCCGAGTCCATTGATGTAACCCTGCCTGGCCGTGGTCAGACCTCCGGCGGTCTGCACCCGGTTACCCGTACTCTGGAGCGCATCGAACAGTTCTTCACCCGCATCGGCTACGGTATTGCCGAAGGTCCGGAGGTCGAAGACGACTATCACAACTTCGAAGCGCTCAATATCCCTGGCCATCACCCGGCCCGGTCGATGCACGACACCTTCTATTTCAACGCCAACATGTTGCTGCGCACCCACACCTCGCCGGTACAGGTCCGCACCATGGAGTCGAAACAGCCGCCGATTCGCATCGTCTGCCCAGGTCGTGTCTATCGTAGCGATTCGGATATCACCCATTCCCCGATGTTCCACCAGGTTGAAGGCCTGCTGGTCGACCGCGATATCAATTTCGCCGACCTCAAGGGCACCATCGAGGAATTCCTGCGTGTGTTCTTCGAAAAAGAACTGGCCGTGCGTTTCCGTCCTTCGTACTTCCCGTTCACCGAGCCTTCTGCCGAAGTCGACATGGAATGCGTGATGTGCAGCGGTAAAGGCTGCCGCGTCTGCAAACAGACCGGCTGGCTGGAGGTCATGGGTTGCGGCATGGTTCATCCGAATGTGCTGCGCATGTCCGGAATCGATCCGGAAACCTTTTCGGGCTTTGCCTTCGGCATGGGCGTCGAGCGTCTGGCCATGCTGCGTTACGGCGTGAACGACTTGCGTCTGTTCTTCGACAACGACTTGCGGTTCCTCGCGCAATTTCGCTAGTCGTAACGAATTCTTAGGAGAGCAGGATGAAATTCAGTGAACAATGGCTGCGTGGCTGGGTAAGCCCGCAGGTTAGTCGCGACGAGTTGGTTGCTCGTCTGTCGATGGCCGGTCTTGAGGTCGATAGCGTTACGCCGGCCGCCGGTGCATTCAGTGGCGTTATCGTGGGCGAGGTGCTGAGCACCGAGCAGCATCCCGATGCCGACAAGTTGCGCGTTTGCCAGGTCAGCAATGGCTCGGAGACTTTCCAGGTTGTGTGCGGTGCACCCAATGTGCGCCCGGGCCTGAAGATCCCGTTCGCCACCATCGGTGCCGAACTGCCGGGCGACTTCAAAATCAAGAAAGCCAAGCTGCGTGGTGTCGAGTCCAACGGCATGTTGTGCTCGCAAGCCGAATTGCAGGTGGGTGAGGGCAATGACGGTCTGATGGAATTGCCGGCTGACGCTCCGGTTGGTCAGGACATCCGTGAATACCTGAACCTGGACGATGCCAGCATTGAGGTCGACCTGACGCCGAACCGTGGCGACTGCCTGTCCCTGGCGGGCCTGGCCCGCGAAGTTGGCGCATTGTATGCCGCTCAAGTCACGCGTCCGGTCGTTGCCAGTGTTCCTGCGGTGCACGATGAAGTGCGTTCGCTTGAAGTTCTGGCACCTGCCGCCTGCCCGCGTTACCTGGGGCGAGTGATCCGTAACGTCGATCTGTCCAGGCCAACGCCGCTGTGGATGGTCGAACGCCTGCGTCGCTCCGAAGTGCGCAGCATCGACGCTGCCGTCGACATCACCAACTACGTGATGCTGGAACTGGGGCAGCCGCTGCATGCCTTCGATCTCGCCGAAATCAACGGTGGCATTCGCGTACGCATGGCCGAAGAAGGCGAGAAACTCGTCTTGCTCGACGGCCAGGAAGTCAGCCTGCGCAGCGATACCCTGGTGATTGCCGACCACACTCGCGCCTTGGCCATTGCTGGCGTGATGGGGGGCGAGCACAGCGGCGTCAATACCGCGACCACTCGCGACATTTTCCTGGAAAGTGCGTTTTTCGATCAGATCGCCGTAGCCGGCAAGGCTCGTTCCTATGGCCTGCATACCGATGCCTCGCACCGTTATGAGCGCGGTGTGGACTGGCAACTGGCCCGTGAAGCCATGGAGCGCGCCACTGGCCTGCTGCTGGAAATCACCGGTGGCGAAGCCGGGCCGATCATCGAGACCGTCAGTGAGCAGCACCTGCCATCGGTTGCACCGGTGACCCTGCGCACTTCGCGAATCACCCAGATGCTGGGCATGGAAATGGATCCGGCCGAAGTGGAGCGCCTGCTTGGCGCCCTGGGCCTGACCATCACCGCTGACGGGGCAGGGCAGTGGCGCGTAGAAGTGCCAAGCCATCGCTTCGATATCAGCCTGGAAGTCGACCTGATCGAAGAGTTGGCCCGCCTGTATGGTTACAACCGCCTGCCGGTTCGTTACCCGCAAGCACGCCTGGCGCCGCAAGCGAAGGCCGAAGCACGCAGTGAGCTGCCTGAACTGCGCCGACTGCTGGTTGCCCGCGGATATCAGGAAGCGATTACTTACAGCTTCATCGATCCGAAACAGTTTGAGCTGTTTAATCCGGGTGTTGAACCGCTGTTGTTGGCCAACCCGATTTCCAACGACATGGCTGCCATGCGTTCGTCGCTGTGGCCGGGTCTGGTCAAGGCGCTTCAGCACAACCTGAACCGTCAACAGGACCGTGTCCGCTTGTTCGAAAGTGGCCTGCGTTTTGTCGGTCAGCTTGAAGGCTTGAAACAGGAGCCGATGCTGGCGGGTGTGGTTTGCGGCAGCCGACTGCCGGAAGGCTGGGCGCAAGGTCGCGACGTCGTCGACTTCTTCGACGTCAAGGCCGATGTGGAAGCGGTATTGGGCTTTGCCGGTGCACTGAATGCGTTCACGTTCGTGCCAGGCAAGCATCCTGCGTTGCACCCGGGGCAAACCGCACGAATCGAACGTGAGGGGCGACTGGTTGGCTTCATCGGAGCAATTCACCCGGAATTGTCGAAAACCTTGGGCCTGGATCGTCCGGTATTCGTTTTCGAGCTGGTTCTTGCAGAAGTGGCCAGCGGCAAAATGCCTGAATTCCACGAGTTATCGCGCTTTCCTGAAGTGCGTCGTGACCTGGCACTGATTGCGCAAAAGGACGTGGCAGCCTCGGCTGTACTCGACGTAATCCGTGAAAATGCAGGCGAATGGCTGACAGACCTCAGGCTATTTGACGTGTATCAGGGTAAAGGCATTGATCCTGATAGAAACCACAACGGTAGCCCGCGTCTTCGGACCTGCCTGGCCACCGGCCCGACCTTACCTAACACGTGCAGTCATCAAGCTTATGGCCATTTTGAACATCC
>NZ_JBNNVQ010000209.1:0-3556 GCF_050280625.1 Pseudomonas sp. NPDC089569 | reverse complement strand
TAGTGCAATTGATGGATGGTTCAGGTAGGCGACTGCCAGTGATACACCGCATGCTGGTTCTACCAATTGGCGCATGTCGTCAGCGTATCGAGCTAGCGATGCCGGAAATGATCGGCTGTTCCATGGTTTCCTCTTCATCGATAGTAATGAGGGTGCCCGGACCCTCCTTGAAGCTGTGCAATACGCGCAGCGGGACGTTGTATTTGCCGGCGAATTCCACCGCACGGATCTGCAATACCTTGGAACCGAGGCTGGCCATTTCCAGCATCTCTTCGAAGGTGATCTTGTCCAGGCGCTGAGCCACGGACACCACACGGGGATCAGTGGTATAGACGCCGTCGACGTCGGTGTAGATCTGGCACTCGTCAGCCTTCAAGGCCGCCGCCAAGGCCACACCGGTTGTGTCGGAACCGCCACGACCGAGCGTGGTGATGTTGCCGTGCTCGTCGACACCCTGGAAACCGGCGACAACCACTACACGACCGGCCTTCAGGTCGCCGCGAATCTTCTGGTCATCAATCTGCAGGATTCGCGCTTTATTGTGCGCGCTATCCGTCAGAATCCGCACCTGATTGCCGGTGTAGGACACCGCCGGCACGCCACGCTTGATCAGCGCCATGGCCAACAGGGCGATGGTCACCTGCTCGCCCGTGGACACGATCACATCCAGTTCGCGGGGAACCGGCTGACCGTCGCCACTGATTTGCTTGGCCAGATCGATCAGACGGTTGGTTTCGCCGCTCATTGCAGACAGCACAACCACCAGGTCATCGCCGGCATCGCGGAATTTCTTAACCTTGTCGGCGACCTGCTCGATTCTCTCGACAGTGCCGACCGAGGTGCCTCCAAATTTCTGTACGATCAAAGCCATTTCAAAGCCGCCTCTGCCCATGAAGGGCGCCCAAATAATCACTCAAACAACGGCCCGGCCCGCCACTAGACTGCAGGCCGGACACGCTGCCTTATAAACCCTGCTCTACAAATGGAACGGTCAGCGCCAGTGCTGCATCCAGTGCGCCAGCGTCGGTACCGCCGCCCTGCGCCATATCCGGACGACCACCGCCCTTCCCGCCCACTGCCGCAGCGGCCTGCTTCATCAAATCACCGGCTTTGAGTTGGCCAGTCAGGTCCTTGGTTACGCCTGCAACCAGAACGACCTTTTCCTCATGGACACTGCCGAGCAGGATCACTGCGCGGCCGAGTTTGTTTTTCAGCTGATCGACCAGCGCCAACAACGCCTTGCCGTCCTGACCGTCCAGACGCACGGCCAACACTTTCACACCCTTGACGTCCTGGGCTTGCCCCGACAGATCGTCGCCCGCCGCGGCGGCTGCCTTGGCTTGCAACTGCTCGAGTTGCTTCTCCAGCTGACGGTTGCGCTCCAGCACGGCCGACAACTTGTCGATCAGATTGTCACGGCTGCCCTTGACCAGGTTCGCCGCTTCCTTGAGTTGTTCTTCTGCCGCATTCAAGTAGGCCAGTGCCGCGGCACCGGTGACTGCCTCGATACGACGTACACCAGAGGCCACACCGCCTTCGCTGATGATTTTCAGCAGGCCGATGTCGCCGGTACGGTTGGCGTGGATACCGCCGCACAGTTCGACGGAGAAGTCGCCCATGCTCAGCACGCGCACGTTGTCGCCGTATTTCTCGCCGAACAGCGCCATGGCGCCTTTCTGCTTGGCGGTTTCGATATCGGTTTCTTCGGTTTCAACTTCGGAGTTCTTGCGAATCTCGGCGTTGACGATATCTTCCAGCGCTTTGAGCTGTTCAGGCTTGATCGCCTCGAAGTGGCTGAAGTCGAAGCGCAGGCGCTGACTGTCGACCAGCGAGCCTTTCTGCTGAACGTGATCACCCAGCACCTGACGCAATGCCGCGTGCAGCAAGTGAGTCGCAGAGTGGTTCAGCGAAGTGGCGTGACGTACGTCGGCATCCACCTGGGCCTGAACTGGCGAGCCAACGATCAGGCTGCCGGAATCCAGCACACCATGGTGCAGGAACGCACCGCCGGTCTTGGTGGTGTCGCGCACGTCGAAACGCGCCGCGCCAGCCTGGAGGAAGCCGCAATCACCAATCTGACCACCGGACTCGGCATAGAACGGCGTCTGATCGAGAACGACCACGCCCTCTTCGCCTTCGCTCAGTACGTCAACCGATTGCCCTTCTTTGTAGAGAGCAACGATCTTGGCCGAACCGCTGTGAGCGGTGTAACCGGTGAACTCGGTGTCCACATCGACCTTGACCAGGCTGTTGTAGTCCATGCCGAAGGAACTGGCGGAACGTGCACGAACGCGCTGGGCTTCCATTTCACGCTCGAAACCTTCTTCGTCAATGGTCAGACTGCGCTCGCGAGCGATGTCGCCGGTCAGGTCCATCGGGAAACCGTAGGTGTCGTAGAGCTTGAACACCACGTCACCCGGCACCACGTCGCCTTTGAGTTCAGCCAGATCCTGCTCGAGGATCTTCAGGCCCTGCTCCAGGGTCTTGGCGAACTGCTCTTCTTCGGCCTTCAGTACGCGTTCGATATGCGCCTGCTGGGATTTGAGCTCAGGGAAGGCTTCGCCCATTTCGGCAACCAGGGCCGCAACGATCTGGTAGAAGAAACTGCCCTTGGCACCCAGCTTGTTACCGTGACGGCAGGCGCGACGGATGATACGGCGCAGCACATAGCCGCGGCCTTCGTTGGATGGCAATACGCCGTCGGCGATCAGGAAACCGCAGGAACGGATGTGGTCGGCCACCACTTTCAGCGACGCCTGGGCATCGTTGGTGCAGCCGATGGCCTTGGCCGCTGCGTTCAGCAGGCTCTGGAACAGGTCGATTTCATAGTTCGAGTGCACGTGTTGCAGCACCGCACTGATCCGCTCAAGGCCCATGCCGGTGTCCACCGACGGCGCCGGCAGCGGGTGCAGCACGCCGTCCGCGGTACGGTTGAACTGCATGAACACGTTGTTCCAGATTTCGATGTAACGGTCGCCGTCTTCTTCCGGCGAGCCCGGTGGGCCACCCCAGATGTCGGCACCGTGGTCGTAGAAAATCTCGGTGCAAGGACCGCACGGGCCGGTATCGCCCATGGTCCAGAAGTTGTCGGAAGCGTAAGGCGCCCCCTTGTTGTCGCCGATACGAACCATGCGCTCGGCCGGAACGCCGACTTCCTTGGTCCAGATGTCATACGCCTCGTCATCGCTGGCGTAGACCGTGACCCAGAGTTTTTCCTTCGGCAGGTTCAACCATTTGTCGGAAGTCAGGAAGGTCCAGGCATAGGTGATGGCATCACGCTTGAAGTAATCGCCGAAGCTGAAGTTACCCAGCATTTCGAAGAATGTGTGGTGACGGGCGGTATAGCCTACGTTTTCCAGGTCGTTGTGCTTGCCACCGGCACGTACACACTTCTGGCTGCTGACGGCGCGGGTGTACGCGCGTTTTTCCTGGCCCAGGAAGCAGTCCTTGAACTGGTTCATACCGGGAACTGGAAAACCTGGGCGATGTTGCGCTTTTCCGGGGACAAGTCGTTGACGGCCTTGCCGTCGAACAGCACATGGCCCTGGGAGGGGCT
>NZ_JBNNVQ010000208.1:0-3601 GCF_050280625.1 Pseudomonas sp. NPDC089569 | reverse complement strand
TTCCTGAATCGGTGGTCATCGTCGCCCCCTCGACAGATTCTGTCGCTTCGTCGTCATAAGCTGTCGCGCCACTGTAAATTATCCTGTATGAGAGACGGTCGCCGGGACGCTGCCAAAGGATTTGTTGGCAATCCACACCTGGCCGATGACTTCGGCGGCGGTGAGGTTGCTGTTGAAGCCTTGCTTGCCGGTGGAGCAGAAACTGCAATCCAGGGCACAGCCTGCCTGGGACGAAACGCACAATGTGCCGCGCTTGCCTGGGGAATGTACACGGTCTCGACACAGCTGCCGGACGCCACGCGCACCACCCACTTACGGGTGCCGTCGCTGGAAATGTCCTCGCTGACCACTTCGGGACCGCGAATCTCGGCAACAGCCTTGAGTTTTTCACGCAAGGCCTTGCCGACATTCGTCATGGCATCGAAATCATCGACGCCAAAGTGGTGAATCCATTTCATTACCTGACCGGCACGGAAACGCTTCTCCCCGATTGAGTCGAAGAATTTTTCCATTTCCTGTTGAGTCAGACCCAGCAGGTTGGTTTTAACAGTCGATGTCGTCATGGATTCACCTTCACTCTTTAAGCCAATGCTTAGCGAGTGGTTACTTCGGTAGCTGCGAAGAAGTACGCGATTTCGCGAGCGGCAGCGGCTTCGGAGTCCGAACCGTGTACGGCGTTGGCGTCGATGGACTCAGCGAAGTCAGCACGGATGGTGCCGGCAGCAGCTTCTTTAGGGTTGGTAGCGCCCATCAGTTCACGGTTGCGAGCGATAGCGTTTTCGCCTTCCAGAACCTGAACGACAACCGGACCGGAAGTCATGAAAGCAACCAGGTCAGCGAAGAAGCCACGCTCTTTGTGCTCAGCGTAGAAACCTTCGGCTTCGGCTTTGGACAGTTGCTTGATTTTCGAAGCGACGATGCGCAGGCCGGCATCTTCGAAACGAGTGGTGATCTTGCCGATCACGTTCTTGGCAACGGCGTCAGGCTTGATGATGGAGAAAGTACGTTGAACAGCCATGGTGTAACTCCAGAAACGGTAATGTGCGAAAAATTAAACCCGCGAATTATACGCGGGTTCTCGGGTATTGCCTAACCTGCGGCGTGGCTCAGTCGCGTTCTTCGATCCAGTGGGCCTGAATGGCCTCCAGGATCTTTTCGCCACAATGCTCAGGGTTGTCGCCAAACTCGGGCAATTCCATCACCCACTTGCGCAGATCGACGAAGTTGACCGACATAGGGTCCACTTCAGGCTTGCTTTCAGCCAGCTGGATCGCGATCTCCAGCACATCAGTCCACATGAGACTCATGACAATTCCTTGAATCAGTGCGGCGCTTCGGCTGCGTGGTTGAGTGAGTACTTCGGAATTTCGACGGTCAGGTCTTCAGTCCCGACCTTGGCCTGACAGCCCAGGCGCGACTGAGCCTCCAGCCCCCAGGCCTTGTCGAGGTAATCTTCCTCCAGCTCGTCGGCCTCTTCCAGCGAATCGAAACCCTCGCGAATGATGCAGTGACAGGTGGTGCAGGCACAGACGCCGCCACAGGCACTTTCCATCTCGATATGGTGTTCATGGGCCAGTTCGAGGATGGACGTACCGGGCTCAGCCTCCACAACCATGCCTTCGGGGCAAAACTTTTCATGTGGCAGAAAAATCACCTGCGGCATCGTTATTCCTCAATCTCATTCAGGTTGCGCCCCGCCAGCGCGGCTTTCACCGTCGAATCCAGGCGTCGGGCAGCAAAGGCATCGGTCACTTGCGACAGACGCTTGGTCTGCTGCTCGATGGCGTAACCATCGGTACCTTTCATCAGTTCGGTCAGTTCCTGCACCTGCAGCTCGATGACCATGCGCTCATCGGCGTCGAGCAGGCGGTCGCCGTCGGCTTCCAGAGCCGCCTGTACGGCCTCGATCAGACGCTGCGCATCGACCTGCTGTTCACGCAGGACACGGGCAACCTTGTCATCGTTGGCGTGCTGGAACGAATCCTTGAGCATTTTGGCGATTTCGCCGTCGGTCAGGCCGTAGGACGGCTTGACCTGGATACTGGCTTCGACACCCGACCCCAGCTCGCGAGCCGAAACATTGAGCAGACCATCGGCATCGACCTGGAAGGTCACGCGAATCTTCGCCGCACCGGCCACCATCGACGGAATGCCACGCAGCTCGAAGCGTGCCAGCGAGCGGCAGTCGCTGATCAGCTCGCGCTCGCCCTGCAAAACGTGAATGGCCATGGCCGACTGGCCGTCTTTGTAAGTGGTGAAGTCCTGGGCACGTGCAACCGGGATGGTGGTGTTGCGCGGAATCACCTTTTCCATCAGGCCACCCATGGTTTCCAGCCCCAGGGACAGCGGAATCACATCCAGCAGCAGCAATTCGCTGCCGTCGCGCTTGTTGCCGGCCAGGGTATCAGCCTGGATCGCGGCACCGATGGCCACCACTTGATCCGGATCGATTTCGGTCAGCGGCTGACGGCCAAAGGCCTCGGCAACGGCTTCTCGAACCCGTGGAACGCGCGTCGAACCGCCCACCATGACCACGGCGTGAACCTCGTCCAGCTCGACGCCGGAATCACGAACGGCACGACGACAGGCCTTCAGGCTGCGGGCAACCATCGGCTCGATGAGGGCATTGAACGCTTCGCGGGTCAGCTGGGCTTTCCAGTCGCCATAAACGACTTCCACGGCAGTGGCAGCGGTCAAGGCTTCCTTGGCCGCGCAGGCGGTTTGCAGCAAATTGCGCTGTGCGCCCGGATCCAGATCAGCGGACAGACCGGCGCCCTGAATGATCCAGCCAGCAATCGCGTGGTCGAAGTCATCGCCACCCAGGGCACTGTCGCCACCGGTAGCCAGGACTTCGAACACACCGCCGGTCAGGCGCAGAATCGAAATATCGAAGGTGCCGCCGCCCAGGTCATAGATCGCGACCAGGCCTTCGGCATGCTGATCCAGGCCATAAGCCACCGCCGCCGCCGTCGGCTCGTTGAGCAGGCGCAGCACGTTGAGGCCGGCCAGCTTGGCCGCGTCCTTGGTGGCTTGACGCTGAGCGTCGTCGAAATAGGCCGGAACGGTGATCACCGCCCCCACCAGTTCACCGCCCAGCGTGGCTTCGGCGCGCTGGCGCAGGACCTTGAGGATGTCGGCGGAGACTTCGACCGGGCTTTTGGGCCCCTGAACCGTGTCGATGAACGGCATGTGCGATTCGCCACCGACAAAGCGGTAAGGCAGTTGCTCACCCAGTTGCTTGACGTCGGACAGACCACGACCCATCAAGCGCTTGACCGACAGCACGGTGTTCAGGGGGTCGGTGGAGGCAGCCAGCTTGGCCGATTCGCCCACTTCGACGCGGTCGGCGTGGTAGCGCACCGCAGACGGCAGGATGACCCGCCCTTCTGCGTCGGCAAGCGGCTCGGAAAGACCACTGCGCAATGCAGCGACCAGCGAATTGGTAGTGCCCAAGTCAATCCCCACAGCCAGGCGACGCTGGTGCGGTTGAGGACTTTGGCCGGGTTCGGCGATCTGCAGTAGGGCCATCGTTATCAGGACTTATCAGGCACAACTGACAAAAGCAGTAGCGGTACTGGAAGACGGCGTCAGCGCAATCTCA
>NZ_JBNNVQ010000207.1:0-3613 GCF_050280625.1 Pseudomonas sp. NPDC089569 | reverse complement strand
ACAGTTAACATTAGTGAACACCACTCTCTTCGCACTTTAGTGCCACGAATTGCTTATCGTAGGAGCCAGGCTTGCCGGCGAAGGCGTCATTAAAATCGCCTTCGCCGGCAAGCCTGGCTCCTACGGTACATGTGGCGTTTACAACGTTATCCATAAAAACAATAAATGTTTGTTCAGAGATCGACTGCCATGGCCGCACCTGCCTCGCCGCTCTCCCACGACGCCATCATCCAGGCTTCCTGGAACCGCTGTCGCGCATTCGGCCTCAACCATCAGAGCGCTCCGGCATTCGATCAATTGCCGGCAGAACGCATCGCGCAATTGCTCGAAAGCCAGCATTCGCTGGTGCAGACCACCCACCAGGAGGTGCTGCCGTATTACGAGAACATCCTGAGCAATTCCAACTGCCTGATCATGCTCGCCGACAATCAGGGCCAGGTGCTGACATCCTGGGGCACCCAGCGATTCATCGAACCCGGCCTGGCCCGTGGCTTCAGCGCCGGTGCCAGCTGGATGGAACACTGCAGCGGGACCAACGCCATCGGCACCGCGCTGGCGTGCGGACAGGCCGTGCACATCGAGCACGATGAACACTTTCTCAAGGCCAATCGCTTCATGACCGGCTCCGCCGCGCCGATTTTCGATGCCGAACGCAAGGTTATCGCGGTGCTGGATGTGTCCAGCGACAGCTACCTGCCGCCGTCCCACACCCTGGGCATGGTCAAGATGATGAGTCAGACCGTGGAAAACCGGCTGATCCTCAACCTGTTCCACGGCCGGCATTTCCAGCTGACCTTCAATACCGGCCTGAACAACCTCGATAGCCAGTGGGCCGGTTTGCTGATTTTCGATGAGAGCGGCCAGGTTCTGTCCGCCAACCGCCGTGCCGACAACCTGCTGGGCGTACGTCTGTCGCGGGTCAGTGTCGAGAGCCTGTTCAAGGTCTCGCTGCGCGAACTGTTGAATCAACCCGAAGACCTGCCTTTCTCGCTGCAGTCCTGTGGACGCAATCGATTCCAGTGCCTGATCAAGCGACCGAAACAGACGCAGGTCCAGGCCAGAGTGTTCGTTCCTGATGCCGTCCCGGCACCCGCTGCGAACGCCACGATCAGCCTCAATACCCTGCATTTCGGCGACAGCCGCGTGGAAAAGGCCGTGCGCCAGGCCGAACGCCTGCTGGAAAAGGACATTCCGCTGCTGATCCATGGCGAAACCGGAGTCGGCAAGGAAGTCTTCGTCAAGGCCCTGCACCAGGCCAGTTCGCGCAGCAAACAGGCGTTCATTGCCGTGAACTGTGCAGCGATCCCCGCCGAACTGGTGGAGTCCGAATTGTTCGGCTACGAAAAAGGCGCCTTCACCGGGGCCAACCAGAAAGGCAGCATCGGCCTGATCCGCAAGGCCGATAAAGGCACCCTGTTTCTCGATGAAATCGGCGACATGCCATTGCCGACACAGGCCCGGTTGCTGCGGGTGTTGCAGGAGCGCTGCGTACAGCCGGTAGGCAGCAGTGAGTTGTTCCCGGTGGACCTGCGCATCATTTCGGCCACCAACCGCTCGTTGCGTGAACAAGTGCAATTGGGGCGCTTTCGAGAGGACCTGTATTACCGCATCGGCGGCCTGACCCTGGAACTGCCCCCACTGCGCGAGCGCAGTGATAAGGACGCACTGTTCAAGCGACTGTGGGAACAACATCGGGAGCCGGGCCAATGGGCCGGGTTGAGCCCGGAGGTGATGGCGTTGTTCGGGCGCCATCCATGGCCAGGAAACTTGCGTCAGGTCAGCAGTGTGATTCAGGTGGCGCTGGCCATGGCCGAGGAACAGCCTGTTCGCCCCGAGCACCTGCCGGATGATTTTTTTGTCGATCTGGACATGGAACCCGTGGAATCGCCGCAGGCATTGGCGGTGGACATGAATGATGTTGAGGAATTGAACCGGCAGCTACTGGCGGCGGGGGGGAATATTTCGTATCTGGCCCGGCGCCTGGGGGTGAGCCGCAATACCCTTTATAAGCGCTTGCGCCAGGCGGAATGACAGCGCAAAGCGAACCACCTGCGTTCGGCTATAGACCATCGCGAGCAGGCTCGCTCCCACAGTTGATCTTTGGATGCCCCCGTACATCTCCTGTGGGAGCGAGCCTGCTCGCGATGGTTTCAGCCCAGTTACCGCCAAACGAATAGTCCGCACACACCTCTCAAGCACCTTCGATTCATCCAGCGTTCAGCAAACGTCACCTAGACTCCGTCTGTCAGACGAAGTCATTGACCGGGCATATAAATCGTGACGAAATATTTCAGCGTTTAGTCCCGCACTTTGTTGCACCCCACACTTCCCTCCCCTCTTATTCTCACAGGATAAGTGCTTTGACAAACATCTGTTCTACCGGCCTTGATATCGGTTTTGCCTCACTGGATTACCTGCAAATCGGCATCCTGGGCATCATTCAAGGCATCACTGAGTTGCTCCCCGTTTCCTCCACTGCCCACATGCGAATCGTGCCCGCCCTGCTCGGCTGGCAAGACCCCGGCTCGGCATTTTCCGCGGCCATGCAACTGGCGGCGCTGGCGGCGGTGGTCAGTTACTTCTGGCGCGACGTGAGACAGGTCGTCACCGGTAGTGTGGGTGCAATACGCCAGGGCGATTACAACAATCAATGGTTCAAACTGGCCGTGGCCATCATTCTGGCAACCATCCCCATCGGGATTGCGGGACTGGCGTTATCCTCGACGCTCAACGCCTGCAACTCGCCGTTGCGCGGTTTGATGGTGATAGGGATTTCCTGTGTGGTGATGGCCGTTCTACTGGCTATCGCCGAACTCAGCTGTCGCCATCGCCGCACTGTGGGCGAAATGCGCTTGCGTGATGCACTGATCGTCGGCATCGCTCAAATCGGCGCGCTGATCCCCGGGGTTTCACGCTCCGGGTCGACACTGACTGCGGCGCTGTTCCTCAACTTCAAACGCGAAGAAGCAGCGCGTTTTTCCTTCCTGCTGGGCCTGCCTGCTATCGCGTTGGCCGGCTTGAAAGAACTGTGGGTGCTGTTTCACGCCCAGTTGCCAGCAGACGCCTGGGCACATCTGGTGTTCGGCCTGGTGATCGCCAGCATCTCGGCGTTCTTCGCCATCTGGGGCCTGATGCGATTCCTGGAGAAGTTCTCCACTTGGCCCTTTGTCATTTACCGCGCCGTACTTGGGGTTTTCCTGATTGTGGCCGTCAGCACCGGCCTCTTGAGCTGAGCGCCCCCCACAAAAAACAAAACCCGCACAAAGCGTAATGTTGCTCGCTTAAACGAAGGGTATCCACTGTAGGAGCGAGCATGCTCGCGAGAAACGCAATAACACCGCGGAGTATCAGACACCCAACGTTATCGTTGACGACCATCGCGAGCCTGCTCGCTCCTACACTTTCCTGATTGTGGCCGTCAGCACCGGCCTCTTGAGCTGAGCGACCCCCACAAAAAACAAAACCCGCACAAAGCGTAATGCTGCTCGCTTAAACGAAGGGTTTCCACTGTAGGAGCAAGCATGCTCGCGAGAAACGCAATAACACCGCGGAGTATCAGACACCCAACGTTATCGTTGACGACCATCGCGAGCCTGCTCGCTCCTACACTTTC
>NZ_JBNNVQ010000206.1:0-3652 GCF_050280625.1 Pseudomonas sp. NPDC089569 | reverse complement strand
CGGCGTTCGTCGCCACGTGTATCGCCGCCGCGCTCGGTTGCCTGTTGATGGGCCTGTACGCCAACTGGCCGGTCGGCCTGGCACCGGGCATGGGGTATCAACCGTAACAACCGTTTGAAGCGCCTGCTGGATCTGTCCGCTCCGGACATCATCGTGCGCAACGAAAAGCGTATGTTGCAGGAAGCCGTCGACGCACTGCTCGACAACGGTCGTCGTGGCCGCGCTATCACAGGTTCCAACAAGCGTCCTCTGAAATCCCTGGCTGACATGATCAAGGGTAAGCAGGGTCGTTTCCGTCAGAACTTGCTCGGTAAGCGTGTTGACTACTCCGGTCGTTCGGTAATTACCGTTGGTCCGACCCTGCGTCTGCACCAGTGCGGTCTGCCGAAGAAAATGGCTCTCGAGCTGTTCAAACCGTTCATTTTCGGCAAGCTGGAAATGCGTGGTCTCGCTACCACCATCAAAGCTGCCAAGAAAATGGTTGAGCGCGAGCTGCCGGAAGTCTGGGACGTTCTCGCTGAAGTGATTCGCGAACACCCAGTGCTTCTCAACCGTGCACCGACGCTGCACCGTCTGGGTATCCAGGCATTTGAACCGGTTCTGATCGAAGGTAAGGCTATCCAGCTGCACCCTCTGGTCTGCGCCGCGTACAACGCCGACTTCGACGGTGACCAAATGGCCGTGCACGTACCGCTGACGCTGGAAGCCCAGCTCGAAGCGCGTGCGTTGATGATGTCGACCAACAACATTCTGTCGCCAGCCAACGGTGAGCCAATCATCGTTCCGTCGCAGGACGTTGTATTGGGTCTGTACTACATGACTCGTGAAGCGATCAACGCCAAAGGCGAGGGTCGTGTGTTCGCGGATCTGCAGGAAGTTGACCGTGTGTTCCGTGCCGGCGAAGCCGCACTGCATGCCAAAGTCAAAGTGCGGATCACCGAAACCGTCAACGACCGTGATGGCGGCAGCGTGACCAACACCCGTATCGTCGACACCACTGTCGGCCGTGCGCTGTTGTTCCAGGTTGTGCCAAAAGGCCTGTCGTTTGACGTCGTCAACCTGCCGATGAAGAAAAAGGCGATCTCCAAGCTGATCAACCAGTGCTATCGCGTGGTGGGTCTGAAAGAGACCGTGATCTTCGCTGACCAGTTGATGTACACCGGTTTCGCCTACTCGACCATTTCCGGCGTTTCCATCGGCGTTAACGACTTCGTTATCCCGGATGAAAAGGCTCGCATCATCGGTACTGCTACCGACGAAGTGAAGGAAATCGAGAGCCAGTACGCCTCTGGCCTGGTAACCCAGGGTGAGAAGTACAACAAGGTGATCGACCTTTGGTCCAAGGCGAACGACGAAGTTTCCAAGGCGATGATGGCCAACCTCTCGAAAGAGAAAGTCATCGACCGCCACGGCGACGAAGTTGATCAAGAGTCCTTCAACTCGATGTACATGATGGCCGACTCGGGTGCGCGGGGTTCCGCAGCACAGATTCGTCAGCTGGCCGGTATGCGTGGTCTGATGGCCAAGCCGGACGGCTCCATCATCGAAACGCCGATTACTGCGAACTTCCGTGAAGGTTTGAGCGTACTTCAGTACTTCATCTCCACTCACGGTGCTCGTAAAGGTCTGGCGGATACCGCGTTGAAAACGGCGAACTCGGGTTACCTGACTCGTCGTCTGGTAGACGTTGCACAGGATCTGGTTGTAACCGAGATCGATTGCGGCACCGAACACGGTCTGCTGATGACTCCGCACATTGAAGGCGGTGACGTTGTAGAGCCATTGGGTGAGCGCGTATTGGGTCGTGTTATTGCCCGCGACGTATTCAAGCCGGGTACCGAGGACGTCATCGTTCCTGCTGGCACTCTGGTGGACGAGAAGTGGGTTGAGTTCATCGAGCTGAACAGCATCGATGAAGTGATCGTGCGTTCCCCGATCAGCTGCGAAACCCGTTATGGCATTTGCGCCAAGTGCTACGGCCGTGACCTGGCTCGTGGTCACCTGGTAAACATCGGTGAAGCGGTCGGCGTAATCGCTGCCAAGTCCATCGGTGAGCCGGGTACCCAGCTGACGATGCGTACGTTCCACATCGGTGGTGCGGCAAGCCGTACTTCCGCAGCCGACAGCGTTCAGGTGAAGAACGGCGGTACTGTCCGTCTGCACAACCTCAAGCACGTTGAGCGTGTCGATGGTCACCTGGTGGCCGTGTCCCGTTCCGGCGAGCTGGCAATCGCTGACGACTTCGGTCGTGAGCGCGAGCGTTACAAGCTGCCTTACGGTGCTGTAATTTCGGTTAAAGAGGGTGACAAGGTCGACGCTGGTGCCATCGTGGCCAAGTGGGATCCGCACACTCACCCGATCGTTACTGAAATGAAAGGTAACGTGACCTACGTGGGCATGGAAGAAGGCATTACGATCAAGCGTCAGACTGACGAATTGACCGGTATGACCAACATTGAAGTACTTGACGTCAAAGATCGTCCAGCTGCCGGTAAGGATATCCGTCCTGCTGTGAAGATGGTCGATGACAACGGCAAGGATCTTCTGCTGCCGGGCACTGATGTAATTGCACAGTACTTCCTGCCTGCCAACGCCCTGGTCGGTGTGGCGGACGGTGCGAAAATCGCGATCGGTGATGTTATCGCTCGTATTCCGCAAGAGACCTCGAAGACGCGTGACATCACCGGTGGTCTGCCGCGTGTTGCCGACTTGTTCGAAGCTCGTCGTCCGAAAGAAGCCTCGATTCTGGCTGAAGTCAGCGGCACCATTGCGTTCGGTAAAGAGACCAAGGGCAAGCGCCGTCTGGTTATCACCCCGAACGACGGTAGCGATCCATACGAGGAGCTGATTCCGAAGTGGCGTCACCTGAACGTCTTCGAAGGCGAACAAGTGAACCGCGGCGAAGTTATCTCCGACGGTCCTAGCGATCCACACGACATCCTGCGTCTGCTGGGTGTCAGTGCGCTGGCCAAGTACATCGATAACGAGATCCAGGACGATTACCGTCTGCAAGGCGTGAAGATCAACGACAAGCACATCGAGACCATCCTGCGTCAGATGCTGCGTAAAGTTGAAATCTCCGAATCTGGCGATTCCAGCTTCATCAAGGGCGACCAGATGGAACTGACTCACGTTCTGGTAGAAAACGAGCGTCTGAACACGGAAGACAAGTTCATCGCCAAGTTCACCCGCGTACTGCTGGGTATTACCAAGGCGTCGCTGTCGACCGAGTCGTTCATCTCGGCGGCCTCCTTCCAGGAGACCACACGCGTACTGACCGAATCAGCTGTAACCGGCAAGCGCGATTATCTGCGCGGCCTGAAAGAAAACGTGGTCGTGGGTCGTCTGATCCCGGCAGGTACCGGTCTGGCTTATCACAGCGAGCGCAAGCGTCGCCGTGATGCAGACAAACCGTTGCGCGTAAGCGCCAGTGAAGTGGAAGCTGCACTGACCGAAGCGCTGAACTCCAGTGGTAACTGAGTTCTGCGATAAATGAGCGTGAGGCCCTGGCCACTCCATTCATCGAATCGAGACAAATTGTCGAGGTTGGATGAGGATCCAGCAGCAAGGTATGGAAGCTGGTTTCTTCCTTGGGCTCTTCCGGTTCGGCACTGGCGTCCGCCAACTCTTGAAGGCCCGGCGGCACCGGGGC